>JAOZJV010000734.1 GCA_029935695.1 Candidatus Krumholzibacteriia bacterium
TCGTAAGTTTGGCTGTGTCTGAAATTCAGTTTTTGAGTCCTGGTTGGGCAGTTTACCGGGGTTTAGCTGCACAGATCTGCATGAAAGAACTGAAGCCGCGTCAAGGATGGAGTAGAATGGTGTCAATATACGTTCTAACGGGGGGAACTATGCGTTTGTTCCTGTTTCCACTGACTGAAGCACAGACTGAGGATTGCTACAATATTTTCCCAGCAATCAGTTCAATCCCAGACACGCAGACACCGTATTGCTTGGCCAACTTTTTCCAACTTCCAAGAGCACTTCTTGTTTGTTCAATAATTTCCTCAATTGAGGCTGGCTTAAGATTGGCCTCCATACCCAGCTTGGTCAAATGATCCAAACCAGGGTCACGTCCTTCACCCATAACCATGGTACTTTGTTCTCCACCTGGGCCTGACGAGAACGTTAAATCGTAGGCCGGAGACAGCTCCCACTGGCCATCCGCATCCATTAAAAAACTGAAGTTCTTGTCGTTGTCATCACGGTTATGGGCAAGCACATTAAATACGGCCAGACGATACATCTTTTCTACCTCACGTACGTCACGAGTCAGAATACCTGTAAGGGCTAGCAAATCTTGGTAATCGAGGGATGGGGTGCGAAAATCAGAATGCAGCAATCCGCAAGCTGTATGCATGTGGTAGCGCTTATCACCATCTCGATCAAAACGCTTTACGGAAAAATATCCGGCGCTATTTTTGGCGGGGAATAAATGTACATCAGGAATTTGAATACCTGCCTCTTTGGCCATCAGTGCATAAACATACTCAACCGCACCGGCATCAGAGCCGTCCTGACTGTTGGCAAATTTCACAAGCCACGGCTCGTATTCAGCGGGCAAATCATGGGCACCATGAATGATGTGCTCACTGGTTTGATCAATACCGACAAGTGCTTTTGGACGCGCCCCGGCAGATGATCCGTTTAAGGACAGAAGTTCTTGCAGGACATCTTCAGAATTACCGTGCAATACCTCCTGTGTTTGCTCAGCCAAAGTATCGAGACAAATGGCCTCATGTGTTTCATCGGAGCTATGAGCAGGTTCGTAAACCAAGGCTCCCATGCCATGCATGCCGACATTTGCCAAGCGATCCAAGGGTGTGATTTCTGTTGAAACAATGCCCTGTGAACGAGCAACGCGATCAAATAACAATCGTCCCCAGCCATCTGGCAGACTGTCATTGAAAACACCGGGCAAACCTTCAAACAGGTCATATTCAAAACTTGAAACACCTGAATTGAGGGGCAATCGCAGAGGGGAAATTTCTAATCCATGTTCGATTAACGTACGATCATACTCAAAATAGATTGTGCGATTCCGAATGGCAAAGCGCCCAACAGGGGTGACACCAATTCCAAAGTTTAGACCGACTTTGATTTCTTTCACTAATGGGAACTGGATCATTTGCGTCTGCCTCTTTTGCGAGTGTGGACACTATCGGCTTCCAACACTTCATCAATTGAGGTGAATTCTGGTTTAGTTATCTCTGTCGACTTGAGAATGTCATCCAAACCGCCAAGCACCATCTGAATCTTCAAAAACGACTCTAGTGAAATGGAATGCTTTTGTTCGAATTGGCGAAGTGTTGGCAGCGGCACCCCAGAACGTTTGGCAAGTCCTTCCTGGGTAAGGTCCATCTCCAAACGCTGCCTGCGGGTGTTTTCGGCCAGCTTTTTCTGCACTTTTGCCGGAGTGTTTAATAATATCATAATATCTCCTAAGGCCTTTATTTGTGGCTTACTAACACTATACCATTACTTAAGGGCTTTTGCAAGTTGTTTTTGGTGTCTGTGCATTGTGCATACCATTTATTGTACTTTCGGGACGCGGCTTAGGAATTTATGAGAATTGTTGGATGAGAGTTTAAGGGTGTTCCGTCCTGAATGCACGAATGATGTGGAGCGGTGAAATTCTGATGGAGTCATTCAGCTTAGCAAATGCTCCATCAAAATTTTCACGCCGATGCCAATCAAAACCAAACCGCCGAGAACTTCGACACGCTTT
>JAOZJV010000735.1 GCA_029935695.1 Candidatus Krumholzibacteriia bacterium
AATTGCAGGTTATTTAAACTTGGAAAAAGAGATGAGAATAAAGTGGCAGATAACAACGGGCAACCCGTTTATCACCGAAAAACTGGCCTTGAGTTGGGTATCCGAAAGTACAAATAACTCGGTATACACACAGGCCAAAAAGCTTGGTATTGTGCGGCTGTTTGCCGAGTATGTGCTAGCGCTTGATCCAAGAACAGAGGTCCCTCGAAAAAATCTACTGCCATATCAGACGAAACGCTACACCCCATACCTGTACAGCGACAATGAAGTAGCAGCTATGATAACAGCGGCTTACGCGCTCCCTGGCCCCCTCCGGCCACATGTTTTTGCCTCGATAATCGGGCTATTGGCAACAACGGGAATGCGTGTGGGCGAGGTAATTGCGCTCAACAGAACAGACGTAAACCAAGCCCAAGGTCTACTGGTTGTTCAGCACGCCAAGTTCGGTAAATCACGTGAAGTTCCACTTCATGCCACGGCTGTGGCCGCATTGGACCGATACGTGCGCCTACGTGATCGGCAGTGGCCGTTGCCGAAGAGCGATAGCTTTTTTGTATCAATCGTCGGCACCCGACTTCACCGCCAAAATGTTAGCGTTACGTTTGCAAAACTTTTGGAGAAAGCGGGGCTACCGAGCAAACCTCATTGTCGGCCGCGTATCCATGATTTACGTCACACTTTTGCCATCCAAACGTTGATAGATTGGTATCGGACAGGACTGGATGTAGAGGCACACCTTCCATCGTTATCGACGTACCTGGGGCACACTTGCCCTTCATCAACCTACTGGTACCTCACGGCCGTTCCGGAGTTGCTCTGTCGGGCAGCTGAGCGTTTGGAAGATCATACAGGAGGTGTGTCATGACTTTGCTGGCCCCTTTGCTTGAAATGTTCTTCACGGTCCGGTTATGCCAGCAACGAAGGGCCAGTGTCAACACTATCAATGCCTACCGCGACACCTTCCGGTTGCTGCTCAGTTTTGCCCAGCAGAATCTGGGTAAAAAACCTTCAGATATGTTGCTGACCGAGATCGACGCTCCATTTATTGGGAGTTTTTTGCAGCACCTGGAAAAGGATCGTGGCAACAGTCCTAAAACATGCAATGTCCGGTTGTCAGCGATCCATTCGTTCTTCAGTTATCTGGCACTGGAAAGACCCGAACATGGTGGTTTGATCCAGCGCGTGATGGCGATCCCGCACAAGCGCTGTGACCGAAATATTGTGAACTATCTGACCCAACCAGAACTTGAAGCTATCCTCAAGGCGCCAGACCGATCAACCAGGATCGGGCGTCGGGATCACGCAATGATGTTGGTTGCTTCCCAGACAGGGCTACGGGTCTCCGAACTGATAGGCCTGCGCGTTGAACAGCTTGTTTTACAAAAAACTTCCCCCCATGTTCGGTGCATGGGTAAAGGCCGCAAGGAGCGAGTAACACCGCTGACCAAGCAGGTGGTGGCAGTGCTTATTGCCTTGTTGAAAGAGTGCGGCGACAAACCCGATGACCCGGTCTTTCTGAATAGTCGAGGGGGTCACCTCAGTCGCGATGCTGTTGAACGTCGAGTAACCAAGTACTCCAGCATGGCGGCGAAAACGTGCCCGTCAATAAAAGAGAAGAAAGTCTCACCTCATACGCTTCGCCACACAGCAGCTATAAAGCTACTCCAGGCAGGGATAGATCGTTCCGTTATTGCCCTATGGCTAGGACATGAATCGGTGGAAACAACGCAAATTTATCTGCACGCTGATCTAACAATAAAGGAGGAAGCTTTACAAAAATGCAGCTCTCTACCGGAAGGGAGACTGATACGCTATAAGCCAAAGGACAGCTTGATGTCCTTCCTGGATAGTCTTTGATTATGCTGACTCTGAAAAAGAGTGTTTTGATGAGTCTGTTGTGGGACAGTCGGTTGGAACAAAGAGGGCGGTGCAAGTCGGCATAATGCTGAAGTCGGCATAATGCTCAGCGTGTCACGCATTGCTTCACTCGCAACAATCGTCACTGATGGTGAAAT
>JAOZJV010000179.1 GCA_029935695.1 Candidatus Krumholzibacteriia bacterium
TGAAAGCCAGGGCTGCTGGTTCTCAAGGGTTGCATGGGCTGCGGCAGGCATGAAGCAGTGATCAGGGCTTTGGCCGCCTCCGAGGCTGGTCTTGAGGTGACTGTCTATTGCCCGGACACCGAAGCTGCAGCCGTCATGCTGGAAGCTGCCGGCCCTCTGGGGGCTCACTTCCTGGGGGATGTCCGCATCGCTGAAAAAGGTATCACCCCTGCTGCGCCGCGGCATTTTGAAGGATACCTTGCCGACACACCCGACAGCCTGGTGATCATGTGCGAAGTGCAGAGATTTGAAAAAGAAACTCGTTACCGCATTGCCCAAATGGGGCGTGGCCGCAAGCTGCTGATGACCATCGATCCGGTGGCCAATTTTGAGCCCTGGGAAAATCTCTTTTTGACCATTCCCCGTGCACAGCAAATCATCGAGTTGAGCCAGCCCAGGAGGGCGGCCCGCAAACTCTGGGATCAGATCAATACCCTGATTCCCGAATCCATTCGCAGCACAACTCAGACGTTGCGGCCGGAAAAAGGCTCCATCGTCGCTGATTATGCAGTGAATCTGGACCAATGCCTGGCCCGGCTGGTGCTGGATGTGGAGTCCAGGGAAATTCCTGACCGCCTGCGGCTCATCGGACCCTTGCTTTCGGACCTTGATTTCCTGGCTGATTCCATCAGGGAACGGGGTTGGCTGGCCATCCCCGAGAATATTCTGACGCCCCTTCTCCTGCCGGGAACCCGGGAGGTCCTGGCCGTGGCCACCGATCTGCTGGCCAGAGGAATTGCCGATGGCCAGGAGGATGATCTCAATCCAGAGGCCGTTTTGCTGACTCCCCATTTGCTTCCTGCAGACTCAGTGAACAAATGGCGCCGCTGGCACCAGAGCTGTGATCTTGATTTGGCCAACCTGAGCCTGGCCGATTTCTTCTCTCTCTTGGAAACCGAAGAATGGGCCCGCTCATTTTTGGCTTATCCTGCGGCTCTTGAACGGGTGCTCAAACTTCTCGAAAACTGGGCTGACGAATCAGTGACCGTTTTAGCCGGCACCGCCCTGTGGGAAGCGTGGTGGCTCACCACTCTGGCCCATTTAAAGCTGCCCTTGCCTGATGAACGCCGGCCTTTGGTCACTTTGGCCGCATCGTCCAATCCGGCCGGGGTTTTTGCTCCCGGTGGGTTGTATCTCTGCATGGGAACAGAAAATTGGCGGCAACATTATAATGTTTTGGCCCGAACTACGGACCAATCCCTGATCCTGTTCAAGGAACGCTCACCTCTCGATGTCGAAGGAACTGCTCCAGGGTAGAAATGCCCTTGTTCCCACACTGGTTGAAGGCTACTTTTCATTGTTCAATCATCCACCACATCTGATCAGGAGGACCACAGCCATGGATCTGCCCTTCGAGCCCTATCGCATCAAGGTTGTCGAAAAAATTCAGAGGGTTAGCCGTGAAGAAAGAGTGCAGCATCTGCACGATGCCGGCTACAATGTGTTCAAGGTTCCCAGTGAAGCTATTTATGTTGATCTGCTGACCGACAGTGGAACCAGCGCCATGAGCGACCATCAGTGGGCAGCCATGATGACCGCGGATGAAGCTTATGCCTGCAGCACGAGTTTTGCTGATTTTGAAAACACCATCCGCGATATCTTCGGTTATAAACATGTGATCCCTACCCATCAGGGCCGCGCTGCAGAAGGACTGCTCTTCAGTGTCGCCGTGCCCGCCGGTGCGGTTGTGCCCAACAATATTCACTTCGACACCACCCGGGCTAATGTTGAACATGTGGGGGGTATTGCCCTGGATTGCGTGGCCGATGCCGGTCTCGATCCCATGCTTGAAGCCCCTTTCAAGGGTGACATGTCCCTGGATAAACTGGCGGCCGCCTTTGAAAAATACGGCACCGAGCGCATTCCTTTCGTGATGCTGACAATTACCAACAACAGTGGTGGTGGTCAGCCCGTGAGCATGGCCAACGCCCGTGAGGTCAGCGCTTTCTGTAAAAAAATGGGTGTGTCCCTGATCTTTGATGCCTGCCGTTTTGCTGAGAATGCCTGGTTCATCCAACAACGTGAAGAGGGCTTTGCGGACATGGATATCAAGTCCATTTGCCAGGAGATGTTTGCCCTTGGCGATGGTTGCACCATGAGTGCCAAAAAAGACGCCCTGGTGAACATCGGAGGCTTTGTCTGCATCAACGATGACGATTTGGCCATGAACATCACCAACCTGGGAATTCTCCGGGAAGGTTTTCCCACCTATGGCGGCCTGGCCGGGCGTGATCTCGCAGCTGTGGCCCAGGGCCTGCGTGAAGTGATGGATCCTGATTATCTTGCCTACCGCATCGGACAGGTGGCGCGATTGGGCCGTCGTCTGGATGAATTGGGTGTGCCTTTCCTGCGCCCTACCGGCGGTCACGCCGTCTACCTGGATGCCCGCAAAGCCCTGCCGCACATTCCTCAGGAAGAATTTCCCGCCCAGGTTTTCACCGCAGCTCTTTATCTTGAGGGTGGTGTGCGGGGTGTGGAAATCGGCAGCCTGATGTTTGACCATCTGGACCCGGACACTGGTGAGATTGTTCACCCGGCTATGGAACTGGTGCGGTTGGCCATCCCCCGGCGTGTTTACACTCACACCCAGCTGGATTACGTGGCCGAAGCCTGCGCCCGGGTTATGGAGATAGGAGACCGTCTGCGGGGCCTGGAGATTGTTTGGGAAGCCCCGGCTTTGCGTCACTTTACCGCTAAACTGAAGCCTGTGGGCGGTGGCAAAATGGTCGCAGAAGCCTGATGATGGAATTGATCTGTCAGGGCATGGAAGAAGATCTTTGCAACCTTGTCCTGCCTTGTCTTGAATCGGCTGCCCAATCACTGGATTTGGCAGCCGATTTTCTTTCTTTCACTGTCGTTGGCGACGACTTTCCGGATGCCCCGGAGCCCTGGTTGCGTTTGGAAGAAAGCAATGATCCAGACGAGCCCCTTATAATTGGAACGTTGTTTTGTGGAGAGGGCTTTTTTTGCCGTTCCAACGGTGCTGCCAATGCGATTTATCCGCCCGTGGAAGTTTGGGACCAAGCCCCGGCTCCTGGGGGAGCAAATCCTTTTGACAAGACCAGTTTTTCCTCATCCCGCACGGAAATTTTTCTTCATCACGAACTGCTGATGGCCCAGGATCTGGTTCGGGGTGAAATTGCCCCGGCCGCCATTGCCGCCGGGCAAGTTGAAGCTTTTTCGTCTCTTTGGGCTGTTGTCATTGACGGACGCTTGTCCCGTATGGGCTTGCCGGGTTATTCCCAGGCCGACCGGCGGTCCCGATTCTCCCGATTGTTTGCCTGCGCGGGCGTTCTGCTGCCCGGTCACTGGCAAATTTTTCAATCCCTCTGGGATGGAGCAGTGACCAATTGGAAGGATGTTTTGGCCTCCATTCGTCATCTGCCTCGTCTTTGAGCGATTTTTGCGGTTTATTGGGGGCAAATTCCACAATCATCCAGGGTTTGCATTTGCTTTTTTTTCATTTATGCCCCAATTTCATGTGGTTGTACGGATGACTCACAAAATCTTAGAGCTTTCATTTAGCATTACGTTTTGCAACCCACCAGCAAAACGTTGAGAGTACCCTTTTGGGAGGTTGGTTCATGTTCGCAGTTTCTTCCACGCGTCGTTGGGTTTTTGCCCTGATGCTGGCCCTGATGGCAGTCACTTTTATTGGTATGTCTGGTTGCAGTGAAGACGAAGTTGTGGACCCTTACGTCTACGATTCCCTGCGCCGGATCACCCGCGGTGATACCTTGAGCGTGGGCTTCACCTTCGAAATCGATGCCCCCGAATTGGAGTACGTCAAAGGCGACGTGGCTATCATTCGTGATGGCAACCTCCTGGAATTCCTGGTTGGCAACGACCTGGAACACACTTATGGCAACATGGCCGGTACCCTGCTGGGCGTGAAAAAAGTCTTCACCCCGCAGCCCACGCACCTGGCCATTGAGCGCATCAAGCGCAACGGAGTGGTGGAGGCAGACAGCCTCGCCCGTCCCGTTGGCTACGTATTGCCTCGCCTGCTGCGCTCCGGCGCCATCGATCAGGAAATGGCTGGTGCTCCTCTTCCCGATATGGGTTGGAAGATCAAGGACTACAAAGAAGCCGTTTCCACTTATCTGCCTGAAAATGAAGGCGATGCTCTGAAGACCATCAAGAGTGCCTATCTGAATTTTGCCCATCGTCCTCGTGCGGGTCTGCCTGATTCAGTGGCTGCCAACCCCAGCGAAGATGACCTTGCCTGGTATGCAATCGGTGAAGAAACCAGCATGGAGCTGGTGGACCTCACTCCCGGCGGCGTTTTCATGCTGGAACTGCTGCTGGAAAAAGACCTTCCCCTCATTGGTGCTTTCACCGTCGTGAGCATGGAAGATGAATACAAGGTGCGGAAAATCGAGCACGAAGGCCTCGGCCACGTGCTGGGCACCATGCGTCTTGTATGGTTCCAGTATGCCAACACTTATGTGGCGGCTTACGAAGAGGAATAGTCTTTCGCGGATTATAAAAAAAGGCGGCAGATCTTTGGATCTGCCGCCTTTTTTTGGGTTCTGTCTCAGACCAGATATTCCATCAGCTTGGCATCCCTCAAAACAGATTTGGGCGATACTTTGCCCTTCTTTTCCAGTGAAGATGTTGTCAGCTTGTTGGCCACCAACCCCACCATGATGCCGTGCTTGCCTTCGAACAACAGTTCCGTGGCGTGATGCCCCAGGCGGGAGGCCAGGATGCGGTCGTATCCTGAAGGAGCCCCGCCGCGCTGCACATGACCAAGCACCACCATGCGCACACCGCGCTGCAATCTTTCCTGTAATTCAAAGGTGATGTACGAGGCTTTTCCCGCGCCCTCGGCTACCACAATGATGGCGTGCTGCTTGCCCCTGGCGTAACCGTCTTTGATGCGACGGGCCAAGTCGTTCATGTCGAAGGGAATTTCTGGCAGCAAAACTTCTTCGGCACCGGTGGCAATCGCTGTTTGCGCCGCCAGCAGTCCGTATTCCCTGCCCATGACCTCAATAACGAAGATCCGCCCATGGCTGGTGGCAGTGTCGCGAACCTTGTCCACAGCCTCGATGGCGATGTTAAGGGCCGTATCAAAACCAATGCTGATGTCCGTACCGGGAATGTCGTTATCAATGGTGGCGGGCACCCCAACGACGGGCAGTCCAAATTCCTTGGTCAGCTTGGTGGCGCCCCGGAAACTGCCGTCACCGCCAATGACAACCATGCCATCGAGCTTGAGCTCCTTGATGGTTTTGGCCACGGGTGCAGTGCCTTCGTCGGTGGCAAATTCCGGATAGCGAAAGGTGCGCAGAATGGTGCCGCCCTGGCCCAGAATGCCGCTGACTGAACCTGCGGTCATGGTCTCATAAGTGCCTTCGGCCAAACCCAGCCAGCCTCTGCGAATACCGATAACTTCAGCTTTGTGCCGCCACGCTGTGCGCACCACGGCTCTCAGGGCGGGGTTCATCCCGGCGGCATCGCCGCCACCTGTGAGGACACCTATTCTTTTCATTCTTTTTCTCCTTCCGGCGTGCTGCGCTGCCGGTTTTGATGCCATTGTTTGATCTGCTGCATGCGGCGGTCCAGTTCCACTTCGAAACCACGCCGGCCCGGCTCGAAGAAAACCCGATCCTGCAGGCTGTCCGGCAGGCAGGTCATCTCCGTGATGCCATCCTTGTTGTCATGGGCGTAATCGTATCCTTTTCCGTAACCCAACCCTTTCATCAGTTTGGTGGGTGCGTTACGGATGTGCAGAGGCACCGGAGGATTGTATCCCCGCGCCACTTCTTTTTGAACAAGTTTGTACCCTTTGTAAAGTGCGTTGCTTTTGGGGCTGAGCGTCAGGTACACCACCGCCTGGCTCAGGGCCAGAGCTCCTTCGGGCATGCCGATGAAGTGGATGGCGTCCCGGGCCGCAAGAGTTTGGGGCAAAGCCAGTGGATCAGCCAGGCCCACATCCTCGCTGGCAAATCGCACCAACCTGCGGGCGATGTATAAGGGATCTTCGCCACCTTCAAGCATTCGGCCCAACCAATACAGGGATGCCTGTACATCACTGTTGCGCATGCTTTTATGCAGGGCAGAGATGATGTTGAAATGCTCTTCACCACCTTTGTCGTAACGGGCGGCCCGGCTTTGAATAATAGCGCCCACATCTTCAGCACTCAGAGGCTTGTCTGAAGGTTCAGCCGAGATGCGGACCTTGTGGGCCGAGGCCACTGTTTCCAGCAAACCCAGAGCTGCCCGGGCGTCTCCTTCGCAGATGTCGCTGAGCATAGTCAGGGCATCGTCCTGTAAAATCAGTTCCTGGTGACCCAGGCCACGTTCATCCTTCAATGCCCGCTGCAGCAAGGTTGTCACATGTTGTGGCTCAAGTGGTTGCAGAACAAATAGCCGCGTACGCGAAATCAGGGCGCTGTTCACTTCGAAGGAAGGGTTTTCAGTGGTGGCACCGATGAGGGTCACGTCGCCCCGTTCAACCCAGGGCAGCAACGTATCCTGCTGGGCCTTGTTGAAACGGTGGATTTCATCCAGGAAGAGGATGGTATTTTGACCCGTGGCCTTTCTCAATTTGGCGGCCTCGGCCATCACCATTTTGATTTCTTTTGAACCCAGAAACAGCACTGTATTCAAGAAAACGTGCATGGGTGTGCTGGGCCACCAACCGGGCCAGGGTGGTTTTTCCGCAGCCAGGAGGGCCCCATAGCAAAAGCGATGGCAGGGTATCGCCCTGGAGCAACAGTCCCAGAGGGCCATCCGGGCCAAGCAGATCATCCTGGCCGACAACTTCGTCCAGAGTTTGTGGACGCATGCGGTCGGCAAGGGGGACACTGGCTGTGGGCAACAGGCCTGGTTCGGTACCGTCCTCTTTGTCGGGACAATCATTATTTTCAAATAGATCCTTTTTCATGTTTGCCAGTTTAGCTGGATCTTGAACCGTTGCAAGCAATGGGTTGATTTTGGTTCAAATTTGGTGCATGGCGAAGCCAAACTCCTGCTGGTTCTTGCATTTTCCTGTCCTTGTCTGACCTTATATGGATATGATGGTCAACAGATCGGGCACCGCCCATGGTGCCTTCATGCGAAAAGGAGTTCCCCATGGCACGTGCCATTCTAATAGTTCTGGACGGTCT
>JAOZJV010000002.1:0-23928 GCA_029935695.1 Candidatus Krumholzibacteriia bacterium
AATGCCCTCTGCCATTCCTGTCAGCAACTTGAAATCCTTTGTGGAATTCCTGGAAAAAAAAGGTGAGCTGATTCGCATCAGCGAGCCGGTCGATCCCACCCTCGAGGTGACGGAAATTGCCGACCGTTTCGTAAAGAACGGTGAAAACCCGGCCCTTCTGTTTGAAAACCCTCTGCCGGGAAAACTGAGTGCAGCCCATGGTCGCACCCAAAAGGCTCTCAAAACGGATGGCAAACCAGTGCCTCTGCTGATCAATCTTTTCGCCAGCAGGCAGCGCATGGCCTGGGCGCTGGGATGCGAGAGTCTGGAAGAAGCCGTGGCCCGCATCGAGGAGCCCCTGAAAATGGCCCCCCCCGAAGGCCTCTGGGACAAGGTTCGCATGCTGGGAAAGCTCAAAGACTGGGGCGGTTCCATGCCGCGCAGTGTGAGCAAGGGTGCTTGTCAGGAAGTCGTGGTCCAGGGATCCGAGCTGGAAAAGCGGGGCCTGCTGGACATCATGCCCGTGCTGAAAACCTGGCCCGGCGATGGTGGCCCCTATATCACCACTCCTCTTGTGATCACCCGCAACCCTGAAAATGGCCGCCGCAACATCGGCATGTACCGGATGCAGGTTTATGATGGGCAGACCACAGGCATGCACTGGCAAATTCACAAGACCGGCGCCTCGCACTATGCGGAACATGAAAAAGCCGGCACCCGGATGCCTGTGTGTGTGGCCGTGGGCGGATCTCCTGCTCTGACTTACGCCGCCACGGCACCTTTGCCTCCCGATATTGACGAAGCATTGTTCGCCGGCTTTCTCAGCGGTCAGCCCGTGGCTATGACCAAAGCCGTGACCTGCGATCTGGATGTGCCCGCCGAAGCCGACTTCATCATCGAAGGATATGTGGAGCCGGGCGAGCGCCGCATCGAAGGTGATTTTGGCGATCACACCGGTTGGTACAGCCTGGCTGAGGAGTTTCCCGTCTTTCATGTGACAGCCATCACCAGCCGCCGCGATCCCATTTATCTGACGACCATTGTCGGCCGCCCGCCCATGGAAGACGGCTGGCTGGGCATGGCCACCGAGCGACTCTTTCTGCCTCTGCTGCGGGTGCCCTTGCCCGAGGTGGTGGATTATCATTTGCCCGTGGCGGCCTGCTTCCACAACCTGGTCATCATCGCCATCAAAAAACGTTACCCCGGCCACGCCCGCAAAGTGTGTCAGGCCTTGTGGGGGACGGGCCAGATCATGTTCACCAAAACAGTGATCGTGGTGGATGAAGATGTGGACGTGCACAACATGAACGAGGTGGTGTGGCGGGTCACTGGCAGCCTCGATCCCAAGCGGGATGTTTTCTTCAGTGAAGGCCCGGTGGATCAATTGGATCATGCGGTGAATCTGGCTTGCTACGGCGGCAAGATGGGCATCGACGGCACCCGCAAACTGGCCGGTGAGTTGGGGTTTGAACGGGAATGGCCCCCAGTGGTCGAGATGGATGACACAGTGAAAACCATGGTGGATCAGAAGTGGACCGACTTGCTGGGCAACCTCAGAAACGGTGGCGCATGAGCGACTTTCAGGATCTTCATGGACGCGAAAGTGGCAGCTGGTCGGTGCGCGACGGGCAGGCCCACGGCCGTGAAGTGCGCTCCATGTTTGCGCGCATCAGCAATGTTTATGACTTCATGAATCACTTCATGAGTCTGAACCAGGACAAGCGTTGGCGGGATCATGTGGTGGCCCGTCTGGATAATGATTCCCGGGAGATTCTGGACCTGTGCGCCGGCACCGGTGATCTGGCTTTGGCCTGTGTCCGCGGTGGCAAGGGCAAGTCGTGGATTGCGGCCGATTTCTGCCCCGAGATGCTGGAAGGTTCGCGCGGTAAAAAGGACGCCGAACAATTGGTGCTCTCGGCTGCCGATGCCATGAACCTGCCGTTCAAGGATCACAGCATCGACGCGGTGACTGTAGGATTCGGAGTGCGCAACTTTGCCGATGTGCGGCGCGGTCTGCAGGAAATCTCACGGGTTCTGCGCCCGGGCGGTCAGCTGCTGGTGCTGGAATTTTATCGTGATGATCCCGAGGCGGTGGGCCAGGCCCACGGCGTGCCGGGACTCATCCGTTTTGGACTCAACACCGTCATTCCTTTTCTGGGAAAACTGGTGGGGCGTGATGGCAAAGCCTACAGCTATCTGCCCAGCAGCATGGGCGAGTTTCTCACGCCCACAGAGTTTGCCAGTCTGCTGAGCGAGTACAATTTCACTGATACATTTATCGAACGCCAGACGTTCGGCATCGCCCACATCGTGGGCGGGAGGTTGCCTTAATGAGTGAGTCTAAACAGCCGACCATTGGCGTGGCCTGGACCGGGGCCAGCGGGTTGGTATACGGAGTGCGGTTGGTGGATGTTTTGCTGCAGGCTGGCCGAAATGTGGATCTGGTGCTCAGCAGTGCCGTGCAACAGACAGCTCCCGTAGAGATGGGTCATCCGGCTGAAGGCCTGGTGGAGCGTTTGCGCACTTTGGGTCCGGGAGTGTTGGAGACTTATGGCCAGAATGATTTTTCCGCGCCCATGGCCAGTGGTTCTGCCAATGGTGGACCTCTGGTGATTGTACCGTGCAGCATGGGCACCGTGGGGCGCATGGCTGCCGGCACCAGCGAAACTCTCCTGCTGCGCGCGGCCGATGTTTGCCTGAAGGAAAGGCGTCAGCTGATCATTGTGGCCCGGGAAACTCCTTTGGCCACCCATCACCTGGAAAATCTGACTCGTCTGAGTGCCATGGGCGCGTTGATTATGCCCGCGGCGCCGGGTTTTTATCACCAGCCCACCAGTCCGGGAGATCTGGTGGACTTCATGGTGCAGCGCATATGTGATCACCTGGGTGTGGAGATCCATCTGGTGCCCCGATGGGGCGAGGACAAAACTTCATGACTCTGATCAGAAGGTACCTCGATCTCATTAAATTTGAGCACACAATTTTTGCTTTGCCTTTTGCCATCATCTCGCTGTTGGTGGCCTCCGATGGTCGGCCCGGCCTGATGACTCTGCTGTGGGTGATGGTGGCCATGGTGGGCGCCCGCAGCGCGGCCATGGCTTTCAACCGGCTGGTGGACGCCCGTATTGATGCCGACAATCCTCGCACCGCTGACCGGCACATTCCCGCGGGCATGATCTCCAGGGTGGGTGCCTCTGTTTTTGTGTTTATCTCAGCTGCGTTGTTGGTTTTTGCCGCTTATATGCTGAACCCGCTTTGCTTCAAGCTGAGCCCGGTGGCCCTGATTGTGGTGCTGGCCTATTCGTATATGAAGCGTATCTCGCCCCTGGCTCATCTGGTTCTGGGCCTGGGGTTGGGCATTGCTCCGGTGGGCGCGTGGTTGGCTGTCACCGGCGAGTTTGCCGCCTTTCCCCTGTGGCTTTCGGCCGCGGTGATGTTCTGGGTGGCCGGCTTCGATGCCATCTACGGTTGCCAGGATGCAGAGTATGACCGAAAGGTGGGGCTACACAGTTTGGCCTCCCGTTTTGGTGTCGAAAAAGCCCTCACTTTTTCACGGGTTTTTCATGTGCTGAGTGTGGCGTTCATGGCGGGAGCATTCCGCCGGGCCGACAGCCTGGGCACGGTCTCCCTGTTGGGCGTTGCAGTGATGATCGGTCTGCTGGGCTGGGAACAATCTCTGGTGCGCGGGGGCGATCTGCGGCGCATCGACAAGGCGTTCTTCGAGATCAATTCCTGGATCGGAATGATGCTGCTGGCTGTGGTGTTGCTGGACCTCTATCTCATTTAGCTGAGATCCTGCAGAAGATCACTTCCAGGGGTTCCGCTTCTTCGGTTTCATCATCCTTTTCGCCACCGCCGCCAAAGGCCGATCGCATGCTTTGGGTGGCCCCTTCAAATCCTTTCATATACAGAAAATATTCGCCATCCAGAAAGAGCAAAGCATCCTGCTCGGTATCAAAACCGGGAAATTCGAGGGTCAGCTCTTCTATAAAAACTCCGTCGGCATCAATGATGTCGTATTTTCTGGCCATTCCGTCGGCCCAGTATTTGGCTGCCTGATAGCAGTTCTGAACAAAGATGCGACCATCGGTGGCCACGTCCATGGTGAGGATGGCCCGGTCATAATCCAGAATGTGTTTTTCCATTTCCATTGAGCGACCGTTGATGACCATTTCCATCCCTGAAGTCAGGTCTTCCTTGTCTTCGTCGTTGCGCTTGCGAGGCTGGAAAGGACGGCTGATCACCTGTTTGATTTCCCCGTCCATCCCCTTGATGTTGATGATGTATTTTTCGCGTTCGGGCACCGTCAGCAGGCTGTTGTTGCCCAGGGCCCAGGTTGTCAGCTCGGAAAAATTGGCAGCCTCATCAAAGACCTGCTTGTTCATGTCGCGCACCTGGTTGTGCTCGGCAAAGAGGGCCAGCTCCTTGCCCTGCTCATCAATTCCAGTCAGCACGGAGCGGGTGTTGATCATGCCGGTTTCCATGTCGAATGTGCCTTTGCCGTGCATCACCACCAGATGTTCGCCACGCTTGAATGCGGTGCCCACAAAAGCAAACCCTCCGCTTTCAGAATCCTGATTCACATTGATGGTTCCACCGGGAGTTCCGTCCATGTTCAGCAGAATAATTTTGCCGGGAAAACCCTGGGAAATACCAATCTGGCTGGAGTTATTCAGGAACAATCCGGTGGGCCGGGACATTTCGCCCGGGCCTTCGCCCTCGCGGCCCAGGGTGTCGATCAGTTCACCATCAGGATTGATGACCAGCACCTGGGACAGCTGGGAATCCAGCAGGTATACGTTGCCTTGCCCGTCGCGAACACCGATGGCCACCATGCCCAAAAGAATATCTTCGTCATCTTCGCCACCGACACGCCACAACTCTTCCAACTGAACTGTGCGCTGGGAAGGACTGTTTTCGGGAAGGGTGATTTGCTCAGGTTGGGCAAAGGCTGAGGCAGCAACCAAAAGAGTCAGGGCAGCAAGAAGGAAGGTTTTCACAGAAAGAACTCCAGGCTGATGTTGTGATTGATGGGTATCTCATTTAAACACCAATCATGCCTGAAGGTTCCGGGTTCGGAAAGCAGAAAAA
Source organism: Candidatus Krumholzibacteriia bacterium (assembly GCA_029935695.1). Lineage (GTDB taxonomy): Bacteria > Krumholzibacteriota > Krumholzibacteriia > LZORAL124-64-63 > LZORAL124-64-63 > LZORAL124-64-63. The sequence goes on from JAOZJV010000002.1 coordinate 5,071, forward strand.
AGCCCCCGGTTTTTCAACCGGAGGCCTGATGATTACCGGTGGATAATCTAGAAGGCGAAACTGGCTGTCAATCCGTAGAAGAAGGCATCAGTTTCACTGTCGTGGGACTCGGTCATGTCTTTGACGTCACCTACATGAGTGCTGTAGTACACGCCGGGAGTAACGGTGAAGAAAGGGATCAATTCGAAAGGAACCGTAGCGGTGAACAGGAAGTCGGTCATGCTGCTGCCATCAAGTTCAAAGTAGGATTGGTTGTATGAGCTGTCACCATATCCCAGGGATGCACCCAGCTCCAGCTCCAGTTCAGGACCCATGCCGATGCCGTGGCTGATGGCGGCGTTGACATAGGTGCCGTCCACTTCCTGGAAGTCGTAGTATATGGAGAGGGTGGGGCTCAGCAGAACACTCACGGAACCAGTGACATAGAATTCGCTGGTTGCGGGGGCATCCGAGGTGGGGAAGTCATAGTAGATAAAGCCCGTTTCAAAGCTGAACAGGGGCAGGGAGAATCCGTAACTGGCCATCCAGTCAATTTCGGTGAACTCACCACTGCTGTCGTAAAAGTCAGTCATGTCCATATTTCCCCAAAATCCCACACCGAAGCCCAGGAAGCTGGCTGACAGAGCTGGTTGCAGAACGGATTCCGGATTGGCGATCATTCCACGCCAAACATATTTGGACATAAAGGCCAAGTCTGCATTGGCATCCAAAGGACCCAGGGCCAGGGCGGGAAGCGCGGTGGAGATCAACATCACCAGGATCAGGGCAGACAGCAGGCTCTTTTTCATTTTCATCTCCTGGGCGCAAAGGCCCGAGTCATAGTGGTTTCATTCAGTGACCTGAAAGTGATGATTCGGCCGCTGAGTGCGAGGGTCAACCATTATTTTTTGATCAAGATTTTTCCAAAGGTGCCGAAAAGACAATTGAGCTTACAAAAAGTGATCGTCCCACGAAAGGAAAAGCAACGTGAGCAAGGAACTTGCCCTTCCTGGTCCAGACGTCCCCATCATTGACGAAACCCGTCTGTTGGAAGAGTTTGGTGGAGACCAGGAAATCCTGAATGAATTGAGAGATTTATTCCTGGAACACGTCCCCCCTCTGTACACCGACATTGAACAGGCCTGCCAAAGTGCCGATCAGGAAGCCTTTGCCGTCAGCGTCCACAGCCTCAAAGGAGCCTGCGCCACCTACGGTGCACCGCGCCTGGCTATGGTTTGCAAGGAAATGGAAGCCTGGGCCCGTGGTGGAGATATGGAGTCGGTGAAAGCGGCTTTTGAACATCTGACCAGCGAGTACAATGCTGTTTTTGACCAGATCAAGGGTGTGGGGGCTGAGGTTTAACTCCAGGTTCGCAGATCCGGAATTGATGCAAGCTCTGTTGGAAAACGGGGCTTGTGTTTTTTCCCGCCGGCAGGAGTAAGCACCATTGCTCGCCGGCAGGCAATATTTTTGATACTTGGTGTTCGGTCTTGCAATTTAATAACGCGCTTAATCGACTGTCGGCCTTGATAAAAAAGTTCGGTTATTCTTCAGTGGTTTCATCCAACCCCTCAAATCGGGGAACTCCTAAACGCCTCAAAATTTTCCTGCAAAAAATATGATAAATATGGGTCTCCCAATTCACGATTCCGGCACGCATGTGCAGCTGTCGTAAATAGGTCATGAACTTTAGTTTCTCCGCATCACTGTAACCCACTTCGCCCATCACTGTGGCAATGTGGCCGTACATGTTATTCAACTCAATCTGCGTGGGCATTTTGGTGTTGCGGTGAGGATGGCGCACACGCATTTCGGGACGGCGCACGTTGGGCGCTTCAGCCTCGGTGGCGTCTTCCTGCTGGTCCAGCACCAGCGCCGCGTTCCACGCCTTCCGAATTTCCCACCCATAAAGCATGACGGCCTGGGACAAATTCAACGACCCATGTTCCGGCGCCGTATCCACCGAAGTGAGGTAACGACAAATATCCACTTCATCGTTGGTCAGTCCCGAGCGTTCGGTGCCAAAAAGAATCCCCACCTTGCCGCCCCGGCAGTGATCTACAATGTGCTCGGCGGCCGCTTCCGCATCCAGATGGCTTTTCTTCCGCAGCTGACGCATGCGAGCCGTGGTGCCGACGACAACGGTGCAGTCGCTGATGGCATCCATCAAATCGTCCACCACCAGGGCATTATCCAGAATATCTTCCGACCCATGAGCCAGAGCCCGGGCCGTACGACCTTTGGGGTTCAGGGGAGAAATCAGGCGCAGGTGTTTCAGGCCCATGGTTTTCATGGCCCGGCAGGTGGCGCCGATATTCATGGGCTCGGTGGTCCGGCTCAGGATGATGACGATGTTGTCGAGGCTGGGCGGACCCTGGTTGTCGGCAATATTGTCGGCAATATTGTCAGCAATATTTTCAGGCACTGTTTCGGACACGTTTGACTCTCCGGTTACAATCAGCCCTGCTTCTTCAGCAGGATCAGGGTTTCGATGTGGGAGGTCTGGGGGAACATATCCAAAACCTGCAGCTTCAGGATTTCATACCCTGCTTCCACCAACGCCGCCGTGTCCCGGGCCATGGTGGCGGGGTCGCAGCTCATGTAGGCTACGTGGGCGGGCTTGCGATCGAGAAGGGTTTTTACGCCTTCCTTGCCCAATCCCGTGCGCGGTGGGTCGATGATGCAGAAGGAATTTTCCCACTCATCGGCAGAGGTCACTTTTTCGTTGTTCAGGACCTGGGCCAGGTCACCTTTGTACACCTTGACCTTGTCCTTCATCTCGGCGCTGCGCTTGACGTTGTTTTCGGCGTCGCGGCAGCCATAAGGATCGCTGTCCACGGCCACGACGTTCTTGAAGAAATCGCCAAGAGTCAGGCTGAACAGGCCTACACCACAGAAGAGGTCGCCCAGCAAGTCGCCCAGTTCATCCTTATCCTTCAGCTCCTGAAGCCAGCTGCGAATGAGACCGACGGCTTCTTCCGTGACATCGGTATTGCCCTGGAAAAAACTCTGGGCACCGACCCGGAACTTGCTGCCGGCAATCTCATTGATGAGATAGTCTTTTCCCCAGATGGGACGGTTGTTGAAAAGAATGCCCGCGCAGCCCGGAGCCGGTCCTTCATCAAGGGGCATGGCGGCCAGAATTTTTTTCATCACGCGCATGCGCTGGGCCGGGCCGAAGAGGGAAAGCAGCCAATTGCCGCGTCCGTCCAGGCGGATGATGATTTGTTCCACCGGCGGCAACATGCGCAACCAGGGCATGATGTCCTTGTTGAACTGCTCGGGAAGAAGGGGACACTGCTCCAGGGCCACCACATCGTGGGAGCCGCGGCGCATCATGCCGTAATGGCCAGCCGGGTTGGAAAAAACACGGATGCGGTTGCGGTAGCCCAAATCATTGCCGGTGGCGCTGGGGCCCTGGAGCACGCCGGAGACATCCAGCTTGCCAAGACGGCCGAAGCATTCCAAAACGATGTCGGCCTTGGCCTGGCGCTGAGCCTCGGGTTTCAGGTGCTGCATGTTGCAGCCGCCGCACTGGCCATAATAGGGGCAGGGAGCTTCCCGGCGGTCGGGCCCAGCTTCCAGCACCTCATCAAGGGCGGTCTGGACAAAACCTCGACCCTGTTTGATGATGGTGGCACGAACCAGGTCACCAGGTGCGCTCAATGGCACAAAAACAGCCTGTCCGTCAAGGCGGCCAAGGCCGTCGCCCTGGTTCAGAATTTTTTCAATGCGCACTTCGACCGCTTTGGCGGGAGTGCTGGAGTTCCCCTGGGGGTTATTATCGCTCATGATGGCCCTAAACTAGCATGTAAGGGCGGTTTGGGCCAGTTTAAGCATAGATTTTGCTGTGATAGGCGGATGGAAAGAATGATTCGGGATGCTTCGATGGCCAGGGCTGTTGCCAAAACAGGCCGGGTTTTGTGGCCTGCACTGCTGCTGGTGCTGGTCTTGTCGGGGTGTGCTCCCAAAAGGGTTATTCATGGCCAGACCGAGTCAAAGCCTTCCAAACAAATCGATAACAATTCTGCTCCCACAGCTGAAATACCAGCTCCCGATGCCTACGGAAAAGTTGAAAATCATTCGGTTCAGGATCCGGTGAAAGATCTTCAATTGGGAATTAAAGCAGCCTCTCTGGCGCGCAGCCAATTGGACAAACCCTACCAGTGGGGCGGGCAGGGGCCGGAAAAATTCGATTGCAGCGGTCTTGTGTTTTATGTTTTTGGCGCTTTGGATGTATCCATGCCCCGGGTTTCCCGCGAACAGGCCAAGTATGGCCAAATGGTGAAGAAAAGTGAACTTCAACCGGGAGACCTTGTATTCTTCATCACTTCGGGTAAGAATATCAATCATGTGGGTATTTATGTGGGCGAATCGCGGTTCATTCACGCGCCTCGCCAGTACAGTCCGGTGCGCTATGACAGTCTGAATAACTCCTGGTGGCGCCAGCGATTCCAGTTTGGACGACGAATCTCAGGATAATTGAGCAGGATGATAAAGAGCTTATTTTTTGTAATAATTTTTTTGATGATGATGACCGGCTTGGCCCTGGCTGATCGGCCCGTACCTGTGCCCGCGGGTGTTGATACACTCCAAAACCACTGGGGCCAGAGCATTGTCCGCAGCGATTCCACCACGGCTCATTTTGAGGATCAATCCCGGCCCACATGGGAACAAGTGGTCATGGTGCCATACTATATTATTGGCATCCCTTTCCGGATTCTGGATGTGGCCACTCGGGAAACTGTCAAAACTCTGGACCGCTGGGGCATCTTCGAGATGCCGCCATCCGAGCATGTCGGATTGCCTTTGCCGTTTGGAGTGTACCTTTTGCCTGAGGGGGGCATTTCCGGCTTGGAGGGCATTTCTTATGGTGTCAATTTGCGCCGGCCTGATTTTTTGGGAAAAGACAATAAGGCCTATTTGACCCTCTCCTCTTCAACCAAACACGCAGACAAACTGGCCGGTGGTTTTTACTTCAATCTGAATCGGGATTGGGGGCTGCAACTGGGAGCAGGCTCCTCGGAACTTCCTTTGACCAAGTATTATGGAGTGGGGTATGAATCTTCCGCCGGCGACCTTTCGTATTACAACCGAAGTTCAAAATGGGCAGGGGCTGAACTGGATCGCGACCTGGGGCGTTTCTTCAGTGTTGAAATGCGGTCGTATTATTCTCAGGTGGAAGCCCGGGAGTCTCGGTATGAAGTGGACGAGGGGCTCGGTGTCATCCATGAGGGTAATCTTCCCCATGGTTTTCCGGGGGAAAGCAACGGTTGGTCTTTTAAGTTTGGCCTGGTGAGAAACGCAACCGCCGAAACAGGTCGTCCTCAGGCACGAGGTTTTCAAAGGGCGGGTGTCAGCTGGTTTCAGGGGACCGACGATCCCGATCTCAGCTTCATGCAGTACTCTTTCGATGTGCAGCATTTTTTCCCGTTGTGGTTCACCGAACGCACCTTGGGCTTGCGGGCTTTTGGGGCGCGTTTGCACAACAACGGCACCAGTGAAATTCCCCTGACCCGTATGGTGACCATGTACCATCCCAACAGCTTGCGCGGATTCAGTGATTTGCGTTTCTATGGTTTGGGCAGTCTTGGTTTCAGCGCCGAATACCGCTGGCCCCTGTGGGTGGCCAAAGGACGCCAGGGATTGGGCATGGATGCCTATATCTTTACGGACATGGGGCAGGTTTTCGATCGCAGCTCAGAAATAGCTCTCAATCATATGGCGCACACGGCTGGTTTTGGTGTGCGTTTCATTGGGTCGGATGGAAAATTTCTGGGGCGTTTTGAATTAGGTTTCAGTGATGAAGAAACAGTGGTCACCCTGACTTTCAGTCAGACTTTCCAACACCACAGCAAGGGTTTGTTGTATGGCAAGGATCCTTCCAGGAGACCTTAAAACTCTCCGGCTGCTGATGCTGGCCGGCTTAATAATGACTTCGGCTTCTGGCAGTCGGGTGTTGGCGGAGGACTGCCCGTCTCTGCAGGATGTGCCGGTGGTTTGGTTTGCTGATGACAACAAACCCATCGCCGTGCCGGCTTTTCATGAGCCCGGTATGGTGCCCTATTCCGTTGAGTCTTTTGTCACCCGGCCATTTTCCCGTTTTTTCCATCCTGGCCGTTTGGCTCGAACCATTGATGATGGTTACGCCGGCCGCCGGGCCGCCAACGTGAACAGTCTGGATGAAGTCATCAATTCCACCTGGTTCACCAACCGAATCGGATTGCGGCCCATGAGCAATACGGAAGTGGCCGCAGGCAGTGGTTACGCGGACGGGCCGGATCGGTCGGGTCCCTGGACCATCATTGGGGCTAAAACCGCGGGGGTGACGCCAGGGTTCCGCATCAGGGATGCATTGGGCCATGTGTGGCTGCTGAAGTTTGATCCGCCCAGCCATCCGGGAATGACCATCCGTGCGGGGGTTGTGAGCAATCTCGTCTTTCACGCCATTGGTTACAATGTGCCGGCTGATCGTCTGGTGATCTTCGACCTGGAGGATCTGGTGGTGGGCGATGGTGCCGTGATGAAACTGCCCCGGGTGGGCGAGGTGCCCATGACCGTGGCCAACCTGGATTCAATCCTGCAGTCCACCAACAGTATTTTTGATGGTCATTACCACGCCCTGGCCAGTAAATACCTGTCCGGAAAACCTCTGGGACCATTCAATGATCAGGGACATCGGAAAGATGATCCCAACGACACCATCAAACACCAGGACCGCCGCGAGCTGAGGGCCATGAAGGTGTTTGGGGCCTGGGTTAACCACTTTGACACCAAAATGCACAATACCCTGGACATGTACGTTGGAGAGCCTGGCGAAGGTTACGTCAAGCATCACCTGATTGATTTTGCCAGCACCCTGGGCACTTTCGGGGCCGAGCCGGTGAAACGTTTTGGATATGAGTACGGTATCGACCTGCCACCCATGCTGGGACGATATCTGGCATTGGGTTTTCACGAAGATGCCTGGGTTGCTCTGGAGCGGCCCGAAGGTCTGGACGAAGTGGGAATGCTGGATGTGGAAATTTTTGAACCGCAAAAGTGGAAGCCGGATCTGCCTCACAGCGGCATGGCCAACCTGACGGCGGCCGATGGCTACTGGGCGGCCAAGGTCTTGTCCGGATTTACGGTGGATCACATCAGGACCATGGTGGGCGAGGGTCAGTATCAGAACCCGGAAGCTGTCGAATTCCTGGTGGAAGCCTTGCGTGGCCGGCAGGAAAAAATCGTTCGTTACTGGTTCAATGAAGTTCCTCCGCTGGATTTTTTCCAGGTTGATGGAACAGTTGTGCGCTACACTGACCTGGGTGTGGCCCGGGGTTTTCTGCCTGATGGTGCTCAATACCGTTTCCGGTTAGCTGCTGTTGATGCTGCGAAGGATACGGACAAATGGAGCCCATGGAGTGAAACGTCCGTATGGGAAATTCCCCTTCACGGAGCTCCGCAGACCAGTCCCGATTTTCCTTTCCTTGCCTTGCAGTGCCAGGTAAACCGGGGAAAAGGGTGGAGTTCATCCACCACGGCATATCTTGCTGCGGCGTCGGGAAATATCGTGGCGGTGGACCGTTGATCGCCCAAGGAGAGTCAATCAAGACCCATGCCTGAAACTACCCGAAAATCAACTTTGGAAAAGGCTCTCTCTGCTTTTGCACCGGTTCACGGTGGTGAAGGTGGACGGGTTCTGCTGCTGGCATTGAATGTTTTCTTTTTGCTGACCGCCTACTACATCATCAAGCCCGTGCGTGAAGCTCTCATTCTTTCTGAGTGGGGCGCCGAGGCCAAAATTTACACAGCGGCAGGGCAGGCCCTGTTGCTGTTGCTGGTGGTGCCATTATACAGCCGCCTGGCCGGGGCCGTGAACCGGCGGCGATTGATCACTTCGGTGTTGTTGTTCTTTATCGGTTGTCTGGTGGCATTCTACTTTCTGGCTTTGACCCGGGTGCCTCTGGGTATTCCCTTTTATCTGTGGGTGGGAATTTTCAATGTCATGGTGATTGCCCAGTTCTGGTCATTTGCCAATGACATCTACACCAATGAGCAAGGCAAACGGTTGTTTGCCATTGTGGGTTTTGGATCCAGTGCCGGTGCCGTTTTCGGCAGTTTCATCACGGGGAAATTGATAGAACCCCTCGGTGTTTACCAATTGTTGCTGCTGTCCGGGGTCTTGCTGGCGGTTTCCCTGGTGCTGACATTGGTGGTCGACACCGGTGATACCAAAAAGAACACTCCTCAAAACACACCCAAGTCAGGACGCAGCGGTTTTGCGCTGGTTTTCAAAAGCCGGTATTTGATGCTTATCGCCCTGATGATGGTTTTGGCTAATCTGGTGAACACCACCGGTGAGTATATTCTGGGCAAGCGGGTGGCGGCTGATGCCAGGGCCGCTGTGCCGGAAGTTGTGCTCACGGAAGACATGAGCGATGCCGACAGGACGGAGGCTGAGGCAGATCGACTGACGGAAGTTGGCGTCATCACCGGGAAATTCTATTCAGGTTTTTTCAATGTGGTGAATTTGGTTGGTTTGTTCACGCAGCTCTTTCTGGTCTCGCGCATTGTGCGTTGGGGTGGTGTGCATTGGGCTATTCTGGTTCTGCCGGTGGTGGCCCTCGGAGGCTACCTCGTGATGGGGCTGGTGCCCTTGCTGGTGGTGACCCGCTGGGCTAAAACTGCAGAAAACGCCACGGATTACAGTTTGCAGAATACCGTGCGCAATATGCTCTTTCTGCCCACTTCACGGGAAGAAAAATACCAGGCGAAGCAGGCCATCGACTCCTTTTTCGTGCGCGCCGGAGATATGCTGGCGGCTTTGCTGGTTCTGGTTGGAACTTCGGTCTGGCATTTATCTGCAGGCAATTTTGCCTGGGTCAATGTGGTCCTGGCGGTGATTTGGATCTGGGTGGCCATATCCATCGGCCGACGGTATCGCTCTCTCGCCTGATTTAATCCCACTTTTTTCCTCCTTTTTGCCACGGCGCCCTCTTGGGTTCCGTGGCATATTTGTTGCCTTCATATTCCTGCCAGATCAGATGAAATATCTAAAGATCACCCGTAGCCGGACGAATAAAATGATGACTGGGGAGACATGTGAACTTGAGTTTTCAGCGCAAGACCTTGACAGGCAATGGATTGCAGTCTCGGAACTTTAGAAAACCAAGATTCAAAAGTCGGTTGAAAGCAGCCTCCTCAGAAAATGAATTAAAAAATGGCCTTGTTGGAGCGGTAGAAAATTATCCGCTGCTGAACAGGGACGATGGCTGATTTTCGAGCCTACAAAAGGATTTGATGGATGAATGCAGCAGACATTTTAAAACTGGTGGACGAAATTTCCCAGACTTTGGTGCTTACCGATCCTGATGCGGTGGAGGCTTTTGAGCAACTGCCGGAAAAATTTGGGGATCTGGCGGCTGTTTTGATGGAAATGGGGCAGGAAGAGGCCTCGGATGCCTCACGCGCCGCCATTTCGGTGGCCGTAAAAACTCTGTCCGGAGAAGCCGATTGGCAGGCAGGCCTGGGTGTTTTGGCCCAAACCTGTGATGCTCTGCAGGCTTGCATCAACGAAGAATGTTCTGCCAGTGAAGCTGGTTTCCCTGCCGAATTGACCGAAGGAATGCCTGAGGCTGAGGCTCCAGCTGAACCTGCTGCAGAAATTGAACCCAAGCCGGCGGAAGAGGCTTCACCGGCTGGATGCCTGGTGGACGACTCCATTGTGGGAGAATTCCTGGGCCGTCAGGCAGATATTTTGATGGACGTTGAAGAGATGCTGCTGGGTATGGAAAACGGCGGTACCGAAGAAGAGCAAGCCTGGTTGTTGCGGTTCTTCCATACTCTCAAGGGTGAATCGGCCCTGCTGGGCATGAACGACGTGGCAGACCTTTGCCACGCTGCAGAAGACATGATGCAGGGTACCCCCATGGAGCAGTGCGTTGACCGTCTTCTGGAAGTGAAAGACTGGTTTATTCAATACTTCCGTCATTTTTCCGAAACCGGGCCCGCTCCTCAACCTCTCGCTGATATTATGGCCCTTTTGGCCAAGGCACCCGAGGCTCCCTCGCCAGAAGAACAATCTCCAGCCGCAGAATCCCAGGATTCCGCACCACCGGCAGAACCGGTGGCTCAAACCGTGGAGGCTCCTGTTGTGGAATACGTAATCAATGAGTACATCGGCCAGAATATTCTGGAAGGTGACGTCGAACTTTTGCAGGACTTCCTCGAAGAGGCAGTGGAGCACCTTGATGCGGCGGAAGTTCACCTTCTGACCATCGAGGCTGACCCCCAGGAGACCGAAGCACTCAATGCGGTGTTCCGTGGTTTCCACACCATCAAGGGTTTGGCCGGGTTTATTGAGCTGGAACATGTGAAAGACCTGGCTCATAAGGCCGAAAACCTTTTGGATATGGCCCGCCGCAAGGAATTGGAACTGGTCGGTGTCAACATGGATCTGGTTTTCGAATCAGTGGATATGATGAAGCGCCTGGTTTCGGATGTGACCGCGGCCATGGGTGGAGATGGAATTCTGCCCGAAGAGAACGGTTTGCCAGGATTGATGAGCCGTCTTATTGCCGCTACCAGCGATGAGGCACCGGCTGTCGCGGCAGCACCATCGCCTGTGCCGGAACCTGTGGCAGTGCCAGAGCCGGTTGTTGAAGCGAAGAATGATGAGGCTCCACCTAAAATTCAGGGTTTTGTTCCTCTCGGAAATATGAAGAAAAAAGCTCCTGCCAAGGCTGAAGTGAAGCCCGTGGCAGCGGCTGCACCCACACCTGCTCCGGCTCCCAAGGTTGAAGCGAAATCCAGCAGTGATGAAGCGCCCAAATCAGTCAAGGCCAAGGCTCCGGTGAAAATGAAAGAAGCGGTGCGTGTGGATGCCGAACGGCTGGACCATCTGGTCGAAACCATCGGCGAGCTGGTCATTGCTGAGTCCATGGTCAGCCAAAGCCAGGAAATGAAGAATGCCAGCCTGTCGGTGAAGTTGGCCAAAGACCTGGACCATCTGGATAAAATTTGTCGCGAGCTGCAGGAAATTGGCATGAGTCTGCGCATGGTTCCCGTGCGTCCCGTGTTCCAGAAAATGGCCCGCCTGGTCCGCGATTTAGGTAAGAAACAAAATCGTAAGGTGGACTTTTACATGTCAGGTGAAGACACCGAACTGGACAAGAATGTTGTCGATAAAATTGGTGATCCCCTGGTGCACATGGTGCGCAACTCGGTGGATCATGGTATTGAGCCCGATACGGCAGATCGCCTGAAGTCAGGCAAACCCGAACGGGGCCGTGTTGAACTGCGGGCATTCCACAAGGGTGGAAATATTTGTATTGAAATTGAGGATGATGGCCGGGGATTGGACCGTGATGTGATCATGGAAAAAGCCATTAGCCGGGGCATGGTTCGCGAAGGCGAAAAGCTGAGCGACCGCGAAATTTTCAACATGATTTTCGAAGCTGGGTTCTCCACCGCCAAAAAGGTCACCGATGTATCGGGCCGGGGCGTGGGCATGGATGTTGTGCGGCGGAATATTGAAGAATTGCGTGGCACTGTGGATATCACTTCTGAGAAGGGCAAAGGCTCGGTGTTCAGCATCAAGCTGCCCCTGACGCTGGCCATCATCGAGGGCATGGTCATCATGGTGGGAACCGAACACTATATCGTGCCAACCCTGTCGGTGGTTCGCTTGATTCGACCCCATCAGGAGGATATCACCCAGGTCTTCGACAAGGGTGAAATGCTCGCCTTTGAGGGCAGCCATTTGCCGCTGTTCCGCCTTGGTAAGCTCTTCAATGTAGAAGAAGCCAAGACCGATCCGGAAGATGCCGTGGTGATTGTGGTGGAGGAAGAGGGCAAGAAGATCGGTTTGATGGCTGACCATTTACTGGGTCAGCAGAGCATCGTCATCAAGAGCCTGGGCGAGACAGTCCAGGGTACGGACGGTGTGGCTGGCGGCGCCATCATGAGTGATGGCAACGTTGCGCTGATCATGGACATTGCAGGCCTTGTAAGGGTGGCTCACAACACCGATATGGCTGTCACAGGCAAAACACAGGCGGCCACCGTGGACACCACCGTGACCCAGGCAATCAGTGAGGCTGATTTCCAGCCGGTGTTGGATGAAACGGCCGAAGTGGAAGAAAAAATTGAGGATCAACAGCCGGTGGAAGTCGGCGTCTAAACATAGAGCCCCAGGGGCTTTTCCCAGGGATGGACGAATCGTTCGTTCAGTCCTTGAAACCGGGTGAAAACCTGAAAGTCGGAGGTAGGAAATGGCAGCCGAATCTGCTGTAGCAAAGATTGCGCAAGCGGGTAAATACCTGAGCTTCGTATTGGGCCGTGAAGAGTATGGTCTGGAGATCCTGAAAGTTCAGGAGATCAACGGCATGATGGACATCACGCGAGTTCCGCGCACCCAGCACTATGTGCGGGGAGTCATCAATTTGCGTGGTCGGGTCATCCCCATCATCAGCCTTCGGGACAAGTTTAAAATGCCCGAGATCGAGGACACGGAAAAGACATGCATCATCGTGGTCCAGGTTCAGTACCAGGAAGACGTGCTGACCATGGGCATCATCGTTGATGAGGTCTCCGAAGTTCTAAACATCGCCGAAGGTTCTATTGAACCACCACCGAGTTTTGGTGGCGGCATGGAAGAAACCGATTTCATCACCGGGATGGGCAAGCTGGATGACAAGGTTGTCATTCTGCTGGACATCGACATGGTGCTGGACGCGGAAGAAATGAAAGCAATCGTGGAACAGGCTCAGTAGGAGTGGAAAATGTTGGGGTTCGGTAAAAAGAAGGTCTCCGAGGCAAACGGCATGAACGGAATGCATTCCGGCATGTCGGCGTCTGATCTGGCGACGTTCCAGAAAGTCCTCCATGATAAAACGGGGATTGTTCTGACCGACAGCAAGCGGGCTCTGGTTGAGTCGCGCGTCACCCAGCGTTTGCGGGCCTTAAAAATGAATTCCTATGGGGTTTATTTGCAATACCTGCAAGAGGATCAATCCGGTGAGGAGATGGTGCAGCTGATCGATGTGATATCGACCAACATCACCAAGTTTTTCCGGGAACCGGATCACTTTGAACTGCTGGACTCGTCGCTGGAGAATTGGGCAAGCCAGGGCATGAAGCATGTGCGCATCTGGTCGGCAGCCTGTTCAACCGGAGAAGAGCCCTACACCCTTGCCATGACGGTGCACAAGCATGTGCTGAAGCACCGGTTGGATCTGAAAATTCTGGCTACCGACATCAGCACCCGGGTTTTGGCGCACGCCAAAGCCGGGGTTTACGATGAAGACCGGCTGGTGACGATTCCAGATCCGCTGAAGAATAAATATTTCAGGGCCCAGCCCGGACAAGGCGGGCCGAAGTATGCCGTTTCAGAACAATTGAAAAAAATGGTCATGTTTCATCGGCTGAATTTCACGGTTTTTCCATACCCCATCAAGGGCATGTTCGACGTGATTTTCTGCCGGAACGCCATGATCTATTTCGACAGGGATTTGCGCACCAGGATGGTTCGTGAATTTGCCCGGTTGTTGAAGCCGGGAGGAATCCTGATGATCGGGCATTCCGAAACCCTGATGGGATTAGATAATCTGTACCGGACAATCAAGCCGTCGGTTTACCTGCGGCTAAATGATGGAGTGGACGGTTGACACAATTACTTACAAGGCCGAACAGGCTGGCGGGTGTCAAAAGCAACATCACGGTGGATATCAGCGATATGAAAATCGCCAGTAAACCCGAAGATGTCATTGTCACCTACTCGCTGGGTTCCTGCGTGGGATTGACTCTCTATGATCCGGTCGCCGGCATCGGTGGCATGATTCATTGCATGCTGCCCCTGTCGAAAATCGATCCGGAGAAGGCCAGGATCAAACCTTACATGTTCGTTGACACAGGTGTTGCCTCGATGTTGGGCGAACTTTACGCGCTGGGTGCTCAACGACAGAATCTCATTGCCAAGGTGGCGGGGGCGGGATCGCCTCTGGGAAGGGAAGAAACCTTCCGCATCGGGCAAAGGAACTATACGATTCTTCGCAAGTTCCTTTGGAAAAACAACATTCTCATTGAAAAAGAGGACGTTGGTGGTTCCAAAGCCCGCACGCTCTACCTCTACATGGCGGATGGCAAAACAACCGTCAAATCAGAAGGCAAGGAGGTGGAGCTATGACCGAGAAAAAGAAAATTCTGGCGGCCATAAAAACCGTTCCATCGTTGCCCTCGGTGGTGGTCAAGTTGCGGAAATATCTGAACGATCCGGAAGTCAGCTTCGACGAGCTGGCCAAGGTCATCCAGGTGGATCCGGGGCTGACGGCCAATATTCTGCAGCTGGCAAACTCGGCTTATTTTGGCTGGTCCAAGACCATCAAAACAGTCAAGGAAGCCATCACCCGCCTGGGCACCAACCGGATTTTCCAAATGGTGCTGTGCATGTCCGTGGCCCCGCTGGTGCGCAAGCCCATCCGCGGTTACGACACCAATGCCGAAGGCCTGTGGGAGCACTCCATTGCCGTGGCCGTGTGTGCAGAAAAACTGGCCGAAACACTGGGCATGAAAGACATGGAAGAAGCCTTCACTGCTGGCCTGTTGCACGATATGGGCAAAGTGGTGATGGGTACTTTCGTGGAAATCGATGACGAACCCATCAAGGAGATCATGCACTCCGATGGCCTCTCATTCAATGAGGCTGAACAGATGGTGATGGGCATTGATCATGCCGAGGTGGCAGGCGAGTTGTTGACAGCCTGGAATTTGCCGGATTCGGTGATTGCCGCAGCACGCTGGCATCATCAACCTGATCAGGCCGATGAAGAGCACCAACAATTGGTTGATCTGATCCACGTGGCCGACGTCCTGTGCATCAACGTGGGTTGGGGCATTGGCAGCGACGGTCTGCAATATAAACTCAGCGAAGCAGCGAGCAAGCGTCTTGGTGTCGGCTCCGGTGTAGCCGAAGACGTAATTCTCAAGACAATGATGGGCATGGACGAGCTCAAGGACATGTTCAAACCCAGTACGGAAGGTGAGCCCAATGGCGTTCAACATTCTACTCGTTGATGACTCGGCAACGGTCCGGGCAGTGATCAGCAAAGCCTTGAAATTGGCTGGCGTTGATATCAACGAACTGCACCAGGCCGGGCACGGGCAGGAAGCCCTGGATGTGCTGGAGAACCAGTGGATCGATTTGATCTTCTGCGACATCAGCATGCCGGTGATGGATGGAGAGGAATTCGTTCAGGCCATGAACGACAAGGGCATGATTGAAACCATTCCGGTTGTGATCGTCTCTTCCGCAGGCAGCGAACCTCGTGTGGCCCGCCTGAAAGAAAATGGCGTGCGCGACTACATCCAGAAACCATTCACGCCAGAACGGATCCGCGAAGTCGTGGACCAGGTGATGGGAGCAACTCAAAATGCAGAATGAAGTACAGGACCAGGTATGTTCCACTTTCATGGAAGTTGTTGAAAAACTGACCTTCATGTTCGGTGAAGTGGTGCCCAAGGAAGAAGTGCATTCGCCCGGAACAAAGTTCACGCTGGCGAGCATGAGTTTCACTGGTGATGTGAAGGGTCTTCTGTCGGCGGCTGTGCCCACAGAAATGACCGCTGAAATTGCGGCGAATATTCTGGGTCTCGAGCCCGAGGATATCGAGTCGGAAGAAATGAAGAACGACGCCCTGGCCGAAATGCTGAACGTGGTCTGTGGCCACGTGATCATGGCCCTGGTGGGCACTGGAGCCAATTTCAAGCTGGACTCTCCTTTGACTTGTCCGGTGGATGAAATGACTTACAACGCCATGCTGGATTCGGATGAATTTGTCGGCTTGATGCTGGACGACAGCCCGGTATTCCTGGGCTTGAAACTGGAGAAATAAAGTGAAAAACATCCGCGTACTGATCGTTGATGATTCTCCGACAGTGTGTCAGATCTTTGAAAAAGGCCTGTCTCGAGCATCCGGTATTGAGGTTGTCGGGGTGGCGAAAGATGCATTTGTCGCACGCGACATGATCGTCAAAAATCCTCCTGATGTGGTGACTCTCGATATCGAGATGCCACGCATGGATGGTCTGACGTTCCTGCGCAAACTCATGAAGCATTTTCCTTTGCCCGTGGTGGTTGTTTCCACCCTGGCGAAAGAAGGCGGTGCCAAGGCCATCGAGGCCCTGGAATGCGGTGCGGTCGAAGTGATCGAAAAGAACATGGGTGAGGACAAAGTCAACGACCTCATGCTTGAGCTCGTGCGCAAAGTGCGTTCGGCCGCTGAAGCCAGGGTCCGCCGCATGGCTATTGGAAGCCAGCAGAAGGCAGCCAGGGCTTCCCGTCCGAAACCATTGGCCCAGTTGAAGACTTCGGGAGAAAACCAGGTTTTGGCCATTGGCGCCAGCACTGGTGGAACCGAAGCCCTGGCCCGAATTTTTGAACGTCTGCCGGCCGACACACCCGGCACTCTGGTGGTGCAGCACATGCCTGCCGGATTCACGGCTCAAATGGCCGAGCGATTGAATACACAATCAGCCATGACTGTTCGGGAAGCCCAGGGTGGAGAATATCTGGACAAGGGTCTGGCCCTGATTGCTCCAGGTGATCACCATGTTATTTTACGCAAAGCTGGAAGCCGATTCCGGGTGGAGCTGCGCAGCGGCCCTCGGGTCAGCCGTCACAAACCATCGGTGGACGTTTTGTTCAGCACGGTGGCCGAGGCGGCGGGCAGTTCAGCCGTGGGAGTGATTTTGACAGGCATGGGGCGCGACGGTGCCGCCGGCATGAAAAAATTGCACGACGCCGGGGCGCACACCATTGCCCAGGATGAAGAAAGTTGTGTTGTTTATGGCATGCCCCGGGAAGCCGTTGAGCTGGGTGGTGTGGACGAAGTTCTGCCGTTGAGCAAGGTGGCGGAAAAAGCCTGCAAGGCTTTGAGCACGGTGAAGGTCTGAGCTCTTTAGAGCCCGCCTCCATCAAGCCCGCGCCATAAATACCAGGATGCCATTGATCGATAGGGGGCCCACCGGGCCCCTGTTTTTTCCAATTCATCAGCTGTAGCATATTCATCAAAACCGTATCCCCGGGCGGTGGCCACCTGCAGGCCCAAGTCTCCTGTGGGCAGTACATCCAAACGGCCAAGGTGAAAGATGAGATGCATCTGCGCCGACCAGCGACCGATGCCGCGCACTTTGGTCAGCTCGGTGATCACATCCTCATCGGACAGTTTTTTCAGCCGCTTCAAATTCAATTCCCCACTGTCGACTTTGGCTGCCAGATCCTGAACATAGGAAACTTTCTGATTCGACAACCCTGCTGCGCGCAAATTTTCGTATTTCATTGGCAGAATTTCCGCCGGGGTGGGGAACCCCGGTCCGGATGTCAGGTTACGCACGCGGCTGGCAATGGTTTGGCCCGCTTTGACAGACAGCTGCTGGTGTACGATGGCCGTGATAAGGGAATCCCAAGCTGGTTGAGGCTTGTCGGGAAGTGCCCGGTAGGGGCCTGCCACTTTGATAATACGGCGCAGCACGGGGTCGACTTTGCACAGATGGGCAATGCCGGCGGCATATTCCTCGTTGGCCACATATCCTTCCCGGAATAGCATACGCGCTTTGACGTCGATGCCGCCTTCAGTGGAGAACCCGGTCAGGGACCCATCTTTACCCATACAGCGGTGACAGGGAATGATCAGGGGCACCGGGTTGGAGCCCATGATGCTGCCCACGGCCCTTGCCGCCCTGGGTTTGCCGCACAAGGCAGCCAGTTCACCATAGGTCACTGCATCTCCCGGAAGGACTTTTCTGAGGCGCCTCAGGACCTTTCCGGAAAAATCACCCACGGCGGGATATTGCACGGGGACATCAAGAAAATCATCATTCCGACCCCCGAGATGGGCCTTTATGCGTTTCACCAGTTGGGCTCCATCGCCACTGCTGCGTTTCATTAACGGCAGATCGGAGCAAGTTCTGTCCAAGGCCTTTTCGGTGTTTTCAAAGGTCATGCCGAGGATCAGGCGGCGCACTCCGGCAGTGGTCCAGCCCAGCCCCACAAAGCCTTCCGCTGTGGAAAAAATCAGGCGGCCGGGTTTGTCGAACTTCAACATCAGAGTGCCTTTCGGGCCATGGGAGGTTATTATTCCTGACAGACAAATTTACCACGAAACCCTTCTCCAGGAAAGCCGGGCCATGATTCGCATCGTCACTTCAGAAGAAGATATCCTGAAAGTCATGGTGGTGCGCGGCATCGTCTTCATTGAAGAGCAGAAAGTTGACTGGGAAGGCGAAATTGATGAATTTGAAGCCGATTCAGTGCATTTTCTGGGGGAATGCGAGGGGCAACCCGTGGCCGCGGGACGGCTGCGCATGTTGGATGGCGGGGTGGCAAAAGTTGAGCGCGTAGCGGTGCGCCCAGCCTGGCGCGGGCAAGGGTACGCCCGGCGCATGGTCGAGGCAATCATGGCCGAAGCTCACAAACAGAAGACGACAAAGTACAAACTCCATGCCCAGGTTTATCTGGAGGATTTCTATGCGTCCTTTGGTTTTCGGCGGCAAGGTGGTATTTTCTCCGAATGCGGGATTGATCACATTTTGATGACACGTGAGGATATTGATGAGTAATCCAGGTGATGATGGCGGCCGGCCCAAGGGGCCAGGTAAAGGACGAGGTCGTGGTGCGGGCAGTCGCTCTGGCGGTGGCAGCCCGGGACGCCCGAATGTCAAAAGGGACAACCGTTTTGCTACGCGCAAAGATAAATCGTTCACTCCCCACGTGGACACTGTTAGGCCTATTTACCAGCAAACCAGCATGTACTTTGCCCAAATAGCCGGTGGCATGGAAGAGCTGGGAGCCAGGGAACTGGAACGACTGGGCGCCACCGAGGTGAACATCATCAACCGGGG
>JAOZJV010000002.1:23938-25776 GCA_029935695.1 Candidatus Krumholzibacteriia bacterium
GGCCTGGATTTCAAAGCGGATCAGGAAACCCTGATGCGCATCAACTACCGCTCGCGTTTGGTCACCCGGGTGCTGGCTCCCATGCACAAATTCCGGGCCGAAAATGCCGAGGCCCTGTACCTGGAAACCAAGCGCATCGACTGGACCAATATCTTCAAGCTGGACCAGACATTCGCCGTATTTGCAAACGTCAGCTACAGCAACATCGACCACAGTCAGTTTGCCGCCCTGAAGGTGAAAGACTCGGTGGTGGATATGTTCCGCAGACGGTTCCGGCAGCAGCGTCCGAATATTGATGCCCACGATCCCGATTTGTGGATTGCTCTGCACATTCATGAAAACGAAGCCACCTTAAGCATCGATTGTTCCGGTGGCTCTCTGCACAAACGCGGCTACCGGCAGCAGGCCCTTGAGGCCCCCATGCAGGAAACACTGGCTGCGGCCATCCTCGATGTGTCCGGGTGGGACGGTAAGAAAAAACTCTATGATCCCATGTGCGGCAGCGGCACCCTGCTGAGCGAAGCCTGGCTGAAGGCTGGAAATATTCCGCCCCAGATTCTGCGCAAAAAATTCGGGTTCATGATGCTGCCCGATTACGATCGCCGGGTTTGGGTGAAGGTCAAATTCGAAGAAGAAAATAAGATAAAACTGGTGCGTGGTGGTTTGATTCGCGGCAGTGATATCAGCTCCAAGGCCGTCAAGCTGACCAGAGACAACAATGCGCGGCTGCCCGGAGGCGACGAGCTTATCGTCAAGACAGCCGATTTCCGCAATCTGCCGGCCATGGAGAATCATCTCATCGTCTGCAACCCTCCTTATGGTGTGCGGTTGATGGAAGGCGAAGACATGGGCGCTTTCTACAAGGAATTTGGTGATTTTCTCAAGCAGAAATGCCAGGGCAGCCAGGCCTATGTTTATTTTGGAGACCGTGAATTGATTGGCACGGTGGGACTGAAGGCATCCATGAAGATGCCCATTCGCAATGGTGGGCTGGACGGGCGGCTGGTCTGGTATGAACTCTACTAGAAGGGTGCTTTGGGTGTTGCTTGTGCTGTTGGCAGGCGGCGCCTTTGCCCGGGATGAGGGCACGCCCAGGATTCATCCCGCCCGCCATGCCCGCACTGTTGATGTTCAGCTGTTGCCACTGAGTGGCCCTTTGGCCGAACCTCAAGCCGAAGTGTCCGGACTGACCTGGAAAGATGATGAGCTGGTGGTTTTGCCCCAGTTTCCGGATCTTTTTGGTCAGAAAGATATTCTGGGTTTTTTTACTCTTGCCAAAGCTGATATCCATTCCCGGCTTTTGATGCCTGAACCTACGGCTTTAATCCCTACAAAAATTGACTGCCAGGCGGCCGGCCTGATGCGCATCATCCGTGGTTTTGACGGTCTCGAAGCTATGGGTATTATGGGAGACCGGGTCTACATGACGGTTGAGGCCAAGGAAGACACCACCATGGCCGGGTACATCGTGTGTGGTCATTACAACATGGTGGACGATCAGGTAGTCATCGATATGACTCGTCTGACCAGTATTCCCATGGGCGTAAATATTTATAATGTGGCTGAAGAGAGCATGATCATTTCCGGGGAAAAAGTGATCACCTTCAGTGAAGCCAATGGTCGTAACATCATTGACCAGCCCCGGGCCAAGGTCTTCGACAAGACCATCAATTTCCTGGGCAGTATTCCGTTTCCCTCCATCGAATACCGGGTAACGGACGCCACAGACCTGGATGACAAAGGCCGCTTCTGGGTGATAAATTATTATTATCCCGGTGATGAAGAAAAACTACGGCCCGGACCCGATCCTGAGGTGAAAAAATTTGGTCTGCCGGAGT
>JAOZJV010000736.1 GCA_029935695.1 Candidatus Krumholzibacteriia bacterium
CAACTCCTCTGTTGTTTGTGCAAAAACCAGCAACGGGATTGAAATGAGGAGGATTAATACAAAAGTGGTTAGATTGTGTTTTTTCATAGATCTTTCTGGCTTTCTAGCTTGCAGTGGGCCCAAAGGCTTTGGAGGTCAAATGATGTTGTGACAATTGGTAATCATTTTGATAAGTGAAGTAAAGAAATGGGTAAACCGGGTTGACATTGCGGCAACACCCGGGGCAAAAGATTCCCCCGGGTATTGAAACAGGTTGCCGTCCCTCGATAACACCACCCCCGCTCAACGCACCAAATTAATTTTCCGCGATAAAACCACATCCTCCGTCTGCATTCTCACCAGATAGGTTCCCGACGAGGCATCTCTGCCTGCAGCATTCTTCCCATTCCAAGTGACGGAATGATGCCCTGGGCCGTAGACTTCACTGGACAAGGTCACCACCCGTCTGCCCGACATATCATACAAGGTGATGCCCACCCTCTGCTCTTTGTCACTGGAAAATTCAATGGTCGTATGGGGGTTGAAAGGATTCGGGAAATTTCCAAGGATGGCACAGCTGGCGGGCAGATTTTCATTCTGGAAAGCTGGCGTCAGGCCACCGAGATACTGATCCACCTCCACATCAAGCAGAACCAGGGTATCGCCCCCCGGCCAACTCACTTCCAAAGTATCCACTACCGCAGCCTCTCCCAACCCAAAGAAAACCTGGCATGAATGACTGGAAAGGGCCGCGTTGCCAGGAACAACTTCACGAATCTGACTCACGCCACCAGCCACAACCCGCACCCGGGCTCCAATGACCGGACGGTCAGATAACGACTCGAGATCCAGGGCCAACCAGTGATGATCACTGATGAATTCATTTTTAAGCAGGGAATTGGCTCCCGATTCCAGAGACAAATACAGATCAACATCGCCATCGTGATCCACATCGCCAGTGACAAGCCCCCGCGCCTCACCCCATACACCGGAAAAGACTGGAATTTCATCAAATTCGCTGGTTCCATTGCCCAGATAGATCAAGTGCGTATCGTTACGGCGAGCCACATACAAATCGAGAAATTGATCGTTGTTGTAATCAAACCAGGCGGCCCCCAGAGATTCACTGTCCTCATTAAAATCGAACGATTCAAAGGAAGATCCTGTGTTGTGGAATAACTTGTCGTTGACTCCATCGTTACATAGATAGAGGTCCAGATAACCGTCGTTATCATAGTCGCCCCAGGTGGCGCAGGTCCCAATGTAGTTGTTGTTCAGAGGGGCTGTTGTAGCATCGGTGAATGAGCCTTCTCCGTCATTGTTCAAAAGCACGTTGCCGGTGTTTCGGTTGACGATATAGACATCCAGATCACCATCATTATCATAGTCGGCCCAGGCTGCGTGAGAGCCGTTGGCCATGTTGTTGATTTCCCCTGACATTTCGGAAAAATTAGCTGAACCATTGCTGCCATCGTTGTGGAAGAGCAAGTTTTCTCCGCCGTGAAGCACCACGTAAAGATCAAGCCAACCATCGTTGTCCACATCGATCCAGGAAGCCGAACGACTGTAGCCGACTATGTCCAATGGTGGAATTGTCCAATCAGAGAAACCCGCCGCACCATCATTGTGCAGCAGGCGGTTGCCTTCGTTGTTTTTTGAGAGGTATAGATCGGGTAATCCGTCGTTGTCGAAATCGCCCCAGGTCGCTGCCATCGATGCGCCGCTGTCGGCTATGGTTGCCTCGTCGCTGTCAGTGAATGTGCCACTGCCATCGTTGAGCAGGAGTTTGTCGGCGGTGCCGTAGTTGGTCAGATGGATGTCCAAATCGCCATCGGCATCCACATCTACAAAGGCCACGCCTTGCCCTTCATCCGGATCGGTGGTGGGGCCTTCGGATGTGCGGGCCAGCATGGTTTCGGCGGCTTGAACATAATCCAGCAACAGCCGGGGAATAATTTGCCACATATCACCGTTATTGCCATTCATTAGCGAGACAATACCAACTCCCGCTTCCCGGTCAAACTTGACCA
>JAOZJV010000180.1:0-3248 GCA_029935695.1 Candidatus Krumholzibacteriia bacterium
GGCGGTAAACCTCCTGCACGGCGTTGACCAGGTACTTCTGCACCTCGCCCACACCACCGATGGACAGAATATCCATGGGGTTGATGGGGCCTTCAGTCAAGCGATCGCCGGCCAGTACGTGCTCACCGTTGTAGGTGCGGACGTGCTTGCCATGAGGAATCAGGTATTCCTTCTCTGCGCCATGTTCACCAACGACGGCCACCTTGCGCTGGCCACGGGTGGTTCCGCGAATTTCCACGATACCATCAAGATCGGTGACGGTGGCGCATTCACGGGGACGGCGGGCTTCGAAGAGTTCGGCCACACGGGGCAGACCACCAGTGATATCACCACTCTGGGCAACTTCACGGGGAATCTTGGCCAACTGGACACCCGGGGTCACTTCGGCACCATCTTCGGTCAGCAGGAATGCGCCGGTGGGCAGAATGTATTCCGCCATTTTCTTACCGGTTTTCTTGCTGATGATCTGGATCGACGGGTGCGTGGACTTGTCCGCGCTTTCCACGATCACGGGCTGTTTCATGCGGGTCTTCTCATCAAGGTCTTCCTTGAGAGTCAGGCCATCAATAATGCCACTGAAAGCAACAATACCGATGTCTTCGGCCAGCACGAATGCCGCGTACGGATCCCATTCGAACAGATTGTCTCCGGTTTTGACCTTGGCGTTCTTCTTGATGTACACCACCGCGCCATAAGGCAGGGTCATGTTGCTGCGAGTCTGACCCGAATCGAGCACCAGGCTGATTTCGCCCTTGCGGCCGATAGAGATCATTTCGCCCGAGTCATTCTTGACCAGTTTCACGTCGTCGTTGAAGACGATCTTACCAGGGGCCTGGGCTTGCTTGATCGTCTGCTCGACGATACGGCTGGCCGTGCCACCAATATGGAAAGTACGCAGAGTCAGCTGGGTACCGGGCTCACCAATGGACTGGGCAGCGACCACACCAATGGGCTCACCACGATCCACCAACTTGTGCTCGGACAGGTTGTAACCGTAACACAGAGCACAGATACCCCGGCGGCTCTCACAGGAGAGCACCGAACGCATCAACACAGACTGGATACCGCTGTTTTCGATGCGATTGGACAATTCCTTGTCCAAAAGCATGCCCGCTTCAGCCACAACATTGCCGGCTCCATCGATAATATCCTCAGCCGTGGTCCGGCCCAGAATACGCTCGCTGAGACCTTCAATGGTCTTTTCACCCTCTTTGAGGGCAGTAATTTCAACACCACGCAAAGTGCCGCAGTCATGCTCATTAACCACAATGTCCTGGGCCACATCCACCAGACGGCGGGTCAGGTAACCGGCATCAGCAGTCTTGAGCGCCGTATCGGCCAGACCCTTACGAGCACCGTGAGTGGAGATAAAGTACTCGAGCATCGTCAGACCCTCGCGGAAGTTCGCGAGAATCGGCTGCTCGATAATTTCACCAAAACCACCGGTGATCTTTTTCTGCGGCTTGGCCATCAGACCACGCATACCCGCCAACTGCTTGATCTGATCAGCAGAACCACGAGCACCCGAGGCGTTCATCATGTACACCGGGTTGAAACCCTGATCGTCAGCCATCAGGCTTTCGAACATGCGGTCCTTGACCTCGTTGGTCACCTCGGTCCACTTGTTGATCACGCGGTTGTAACGCTCACGGTTGGTGATCAAACCATCGCGGTGTTCCTTCACGAACTTGTTCACAACCTTCTGGGCGTCGGCGATGATGGCATCTTTTTCCGGTGGGATGATGATGTCATCAATACCAATGGAAATGCCGCCTTCAGTGGCGTGATGGAAACCAAGGTTCTTCAGGTTTTCCAGGAAGTTCATGCAGGAGGTCATGCCTTCAACGGCGTGCACCTTGGCCACGATTTTGGACAAAGCCTTCTTATTCAAAGGCTCGTTCACATAACCGAGAGAATCGGGGATGATTTCATTGAAGATCATCCGGCCGATGGTGGTTGTCTGAGTGCCGACATCGCCGCCGAACCGGATATTGACCAAGGCGTGCTTGGCAATGAGGCCGGCTTCATAAGCGCCATAAGCATCCAGCTGGTCGCTGAATAATTTACCCTCACCCATGGCGCCGGGGCGATCCAGAGTCAGGTAGTAACAACCCAGCACCATGTCCTGGCTGGGCGCTGCCACGGGCTCACCGCTGGCAGGGCTCAGAATATTCAAAGGTGCCAACATCAGCAGACGGGCTTCAAGCTGCGCCTCGTAACCCAAAGGCACGTGCACAGCCATCTGATCGCCATCAAAGTCAGCGTTGAAAGCGGTACAGACCAAGGGGTGAATGCGGATGGCCTTACCCTCGATGAGCACCGGCTCGAAAGCCTGAATACCCAAACGGTGAAGGGTTGGGGCACGGTTCAGCAGCACCGGATGGTCCTGAATGATCTCTTCCAGGATATCCCAGACTTCGGGGCGCTCCTGTTCCACCAGCTTCTTGGCGCTCTTGACGGTCTGGACGTAGCCTTTTTCTTCCAACTTGCGGATGATGAAAGGCTTGAACAGTTCGAGAGCCATGCTCTTGGGCAGACCACACTGATACAGTTTCAGCTCGGGTCCCACCACAATCACGGAACGGCCGGAGTAATCCACGCGCTTACCGAGCAGGTTCTGCCGGAAACGACCCTTCTTACCCTTGATCATATCACTCAGCGATTTCAAAGGACGGTTACCCTGACCCTTGACGGCGCGGCTGCGGCGGCCGTTGTCAAACAACGCATCCACAGCTTCCTGCAGCATGCGTTTCTCGTTGCGGAGAATGACGCCGGGAGCCTTGATCTCGATCAGCTTCTTCAACCGGTTGTTCCGGTTGATGACACGGCGATACAGATCGTTCAAATCACTGGTGGCAAAACGGCCGCCATCCAGGGGCACCAGGGGGCGCAGATCCGGAGGCAGCACGGGCAGACAATCCAGGACCATCCACTCGGGCTCGTTGTTGCTCTGCAGGAACGCGTCAATAATCTTGAGGCGCTTCAGAACGGTTTTCTTGCGCTGCACCGAAGTTTCGGTTTTGACCTGGGCGCGAAGCTCCTGGTTGAGGGTCTCGAACTCCAGATTGGAGATCAGCCGGCGGACGGCCTCAGCACCCATTTCCAGTTCGCATTCCCAATCGGGATGCTCTTCCTTCAGCTCCCACCAGTCCTCATCGCTGAGCACATCACCGATGTTGAGTTCGGTGTTGCCCGGGTCGATGACGGCGCTTGATTCGTAGTACAGGATCCGTTCGAGATCCTTGACT
>JAOZJV010000180.1:3258-7140 GCA_029935695.1 Candidatus Krumholzibacteriia bacterium
ACTTTCATGGCCAGCAACTGTCCGAGACGGCTGGGCAGGCCTTTGAAGAACCAGATATGGGCAATAGGCACAGCCAACTCGATGTGGCCGAGGCGCTCGCGCCGCACCTTGCTCTGGGTCACTTCCACACCGCATTTGTCGCAGACCATGCCGCGGAAACGGATGCGTTTGTATTTACCGCAGTTGCATTCCCAATCCTTCACAGGACCGAAGATGCGCTCGCAGAAGAGACCGTCTTTTTCCGGCTTGAATGTCCGGTAATTGATGGTCTCGGGTTTTGTTACTTCGCCGTAACTCCACTCCCGAATTTTATCGGGACTGGCAAGCTGGATCATGATCGCGTTGTGTTTCGATCCACCAGTTTGATCATCACGTATTGTCTGGCCGAGCATTTATATTCCTCCTTGCGAGGCCCGAAGGCCGCGCACGAACAAAGGGTGTCTAGACAGAATCTTCCAGGTTCACATCCAGACACAGACTCTGGAGCTCTCTCATCAGCACGTTGAACGATTCGGGAATTCCCGGCTCGGGCGGGTTCTCACCCTTGACAATGGCCTCGTAAATGCGGGAGCGGCCGGTCACGTCATCAGACTTGACCGTCAGCATCTCCTGCAGACAGTTGGCTGCGCCATAGGCCTCAAGGGCCCAAACTTCCATTTCACCAAAGCGCTGTCCACCAAACTGAGCTTTACCACCAAGCGGTTGCTGGGTGACGAGACTGTATGGACCAATGCTCCTGGCGTGGATTTTCTCTTCCACCAGGTGATGCAGCTTCAGGACGTAGATGATACCAACGGTAACTTCCTTGTCAAAGCGAACACCTGTGCGGCCGTCGTAAAGCACACTCTTGCCGCTGGGATCCAGGTTCTGCTCAGTCAGGGCCTCTTTGATCTCACTGATCCGGGCACCATCGAACACCGGGGTCATCACTTTGACGCCCTTGGCGGTGGCCGCGTAGCCCAGGTGAGTTTCAAGCACCTGTCCGAGATTCATACGACTGGGAACACCCAGAGGGTTCAGCACGATATCCACGGGGGTACCGTCGGCCAGATACGGCATATCTTCTTCAGCCATGATCTTGGAGACCACACCCTTGTTACCATGCCGGCCGGCCATCTTATCGCCCACGCTCAACTTGCGCCGGCGGGCCACATAGACCTTCACCAGTTTGACGACTCCGGGGGGCAGCTCGTCCCCACGCAGAGCGCGTTCCTGGTTCTTTTCGTATTCCACTTCAATGCGGTCACGCTCGCGGGCTGCAGCCTCGAAGACTGAGCGGATGCGGGCGTCCTGGGCCTCGTCCTTCACCAGAGGCAAGCCCCAGTGAATGGCCGTGAAGTCCAGTTCCTCAAGGGCAGCAGCAGTAAACTTGCGGCCGGACTTGAGCAGAACCTCGCCAGTGTTGGCATCGATGATGTGGTGAGCGGTTTGACCGGTGAACAGTTCGCCCAAACGCTCGTCAGCAAGGATATTCACCTTTTTCAGGTCCCGGTCGTAACGACGCTTGAGAGCCTGAAGCTGGCGGGTTTCCTCTTTTTTGGAACGGGTTGTCCGGTCCTGGCGGCTGAACACATGCACATCCACCACGATGCCGTCCATGCCCGGAGGAGCCTTCAGTGAAGCATCCTTCACGTCGCCGGCTTTCTCTCCGAAAATGGCCCGCAGAAGTTTTTCTTCCGGACTCAGCTCGGTCTCACCCTTGGGCGTGACCTTACCCACCATCAGATCGCCGGCACGCACACGGGCGCCGGGGAAAATGATGCCGTCTTCGTCAATATTGGTCAGGGCTTCTTCGCCGATGTTGGGAATTTCACGGGTGATCTCTTCGACGCCCCGTTTGGTGTCCCGCACCTGCAGATCGAATTCTTCGATGTGCAGGGAAGTGAAGATATCCTCTTTAACCATCTTCTCTGAAATGAGGATGGCATCCTCAAAGTTGTAACCACCCCAGGGCATGAAAGCCACCATGAGGTTCCGGCCCAGGGCCAGTTCCCCGTTCTGGGTGCAAGGTCCATCAGCGATGGGCTGCCCGGCTTTGACTTTGTCGCCAGGGCGCACCAGAGGACGCTGGTTATAACAGGTGTCCTGGTTGGAGCGGCGGAACTTGCGCAAGCGGTATTCCTTGATGCCGTCCTGATCGAAGAAGCTGCCACTGGCCACCTTGTCCGGATCATCATAACGGATGATGATGGAATCGGCGCTGGCGGTCAGCACCTGGCCATCGGCCTCGGACACAACCACGGCACCGGAATCGATGGCAACCTTCTTCTCCATGCCGGTTCCCACCACGGGGCTTTCGGCCCGCAGCAGAGGAACGGCCTGGCGCTGCATGTTGCAGCCCATCAAGGCACGGTTGGCATCATCATGCTCAAGGAAAGGAATCAGGGATGCGGCAGCAGAAACGATCTGCTTCGGCGATACATCCATGTAATCGATTTCCTCATGCTTGGCCATGGGATACTCACCCTTGAACCGGGTCAGCACGCGGTCGGCCAGGAAGTGACCCTTGGCATCCAGTGGCGCGTTGGCCTGGGCGATGGTCACCAAGTCTTCCTGATCGGCAGTCAGATAATCGGTGGTGTTGGAAACAACACCCTTCTTCACCTGGCGATAAGGCGACTCGATGAACCCAAAGTGATTAACCCGGGCGTAGTTGGCCAAACTGGCGATCAGACCAATGTTCGGACCTTCCGGAGTTTCAATGGGACACATGCGGCCATAGTGAGTATAGTGAACATCACGCACCTCGAAACCAGCACGGTCACGATGCAGACCACCAGGTCCAAGAGCACTCAGGCGGCGCTTGTGAGTCAACTCACTCAGCGGATTCGTCTGATCCATGAACTGGCTCAGCTGACTGCTGCCGAAGAACGACTGGATCACTGCCGAAACGGTCCGGGCGTTGACCAGGTCAGCGGGGCTGATGGGTTTTTCCTTGTCGGCCAGATTCATGCGCTCTTTGATGATCCGGGCCATACGGCTCAGACCAACGGAGAACTGGTTGGCCAGCAACTCACCCACGGACCGGATGCGGCGGTTGCCGAAATGGTCAATGTCGTCGATGTCGTTGTGCTTCAGGAACAGGCCGATCATTTCGTTGACGATGGCCAGGAAATCGGCCGGTGTCAGGGTCGTGGTATCGGGATCCACATCCAGGCCCAGACGGCGGTTCATCTTGTACCGACCGACATCTGCCAGATCGTAGCGTTTCTCGTTGAAGAACAGACGCTCGAAGAGGGCACGGGCCACTTCTTCGTTGGGGGGATCGCCCGGACGCAGCAGGCTGTAGAACCGGCGCAGTCCTTCGTCCTGGTTGGTGGTGGGATCCTTGCGCAAGGTGTTGATGATGAGGCTGGGCTCGTTAAGAGTCACTTCACCCTCGGTCACCAGCTTCATTTCCTTGATGCCACAGGTCAGCAGGTTTTCGCGCAAAACAGCGTCGATAACGGTGCCGGCCACGGCGAAAGGCTCTTCTTCTTCGGGCTTGAAGAAATCGGCGGCCAGAATACGGCCCTCCATGGACTCTTCAAGGGCGGCAAACTTTTTGCTCCCTGCCTTGGGAATTTTGACCATTTCGGTTTTATGGAAGAGCTCGATGATCTCTTCGTTGGTCTGGAAACCCAGGGCGCGCAACAACATGGTGGCCGGCTGCTTGCGCTTCCGGTCGATGTGCACATAGAGGATGTTGTTGATGTCGGTGGTGAACTCGACCCAGGAGCCGCGATAAGGAATAATGCGCGACCGGAAAAGGCGGCTGCCATTGGGGTGAGTTTCATCACTGAAAAAGACACCGGGCGAACGGTGCAACTGGGATACGATGACGCGTTCGGCACCGTTGACCACGAAAGTTCCCTTGTCGGTGATCATAGGCAGTTCACCCAT
>JAOZJV010000181.1 GCA_029935695.1 Candidatus Krumholzibacteriia bacterium
TCCTGAAGATCCGGGTGTGGCAGATTTCCTGACCGCCGGCCCCGCAGGTGAAGCCCAGATGGTGTTGAGTTTGCCAGGGATTGATCAGGTTCTGGTGTTGCGGCAAACAGAGGGCTTGTGGGCTATCAATCAAACCCTCAACACCGGGGACGAACCATTGTTCCTGACGGCTGTTGATCTTGATGGTGACCAGGTACTCGAGTTTGTTTCTGCCGACCGGGGTGAACTCTCCGGAACCCTCGGAATTTTTGGACAGCAAACAGATGGCACCTATGCTCTGGAAAGTCATGCGCAGCTCCCCGGGAAGGTGCACCAAATTTTGTCGGGTGATCTGGATCTGGATGGTTTGCAGGAATTGGTTGTGTCCTATTCGGACCTTTCCCAGCTGGATTTACTGACTGGAGAAACGGGAAATCTGGTGATTCATCACTCCCTCAACACCACTCTGCCTGCTGATTATTTTCAAATGGTTCTGCTGCCGGCGGGGAACTGGGGACTCGTTTCTTCCGTTGAAGAGCGCGGAATGATGGATTTTTTCCTCCTCGAAGAAGAAAGCTGGGTCCACCAGGATTCATACTATGTGGGATGCCGGCCCCGCAGTCTGGTCGTTGGAGATTTCAATGGCGACGACATCAACGAGGTCGCCTGCCTGGGTTATTCCGAACGTGTTTTGAGCATTCTGCTGGGCAATACCATGCCTGGTTTCTGGGGGTATCCGGCGGTGCCTCTGTCAAACAATCCCGGTCCGGCCATCATGTCCGATTTTGACGGGGATGGCTTCACAGACCTGGTCGTTGGTTCTTTGGTTCCCAAGAGTTTGAGTTTGTATCCGCGCGAACCTGAAGGCGGGCTGTCCCGAACACCGATTCTTCAGGAGGTTGGTTTTTATCCACTTTCTCTGGCGGCGGGTGATTTCCTCGGTGATGCGGCCAACGAATTGGTGGTCCTGGATTCTGGTGCCAACAGCCTGATTTTCCTGACCTATGCCGGAGATGATGGATTTGTCACCCATGCAGAGGTTCCTTTTTCTTCGGGACTATCCCAGTTGAGGGTGGCCGACATCGACCATGACGGACACCTGGATTTGTATCTGGCCCAATCCAGTCGCCAGCAGGTGGATGTTTTGTTTGGCCTCGGCGAAGGTGTTTTTGCGCCAGTTGTAACCTTGGATCTTCCTCTCGGGGCCTTCGATGTGACGGCGGTTGATTTGAACAATGATTCCCTTCTGGAACTGGTGGTCTCAGATGGGCAATCCCGAGTCTGGACCATGATCAATGTGGGAGGGCGTTCGTTTGGCAGCCCAGTGCACACTCAGGCCAACGCCGGAGCCCGGTATCTTGAGGCGGCAGATCTTGATGGTGATGCCGATCTGGATATTGTGGTGGGAAATTCCGACAGCGAAACCATCACGATTCTGGAAAACCAGGGCGATGGCACCCTGAACAGACGCATCGGCAGTCTCAGTCTGATGGGTCAGCCCACCAGTGTTGATTGCCAGGACATGAATAATGATGGAATTCCCGATGTTGTGATCAGTTTGGCCAACAATCATGGCCTGCAGGTTTTACTGGCCAGCGGCACCTGGGAATATCCTTTCATCAGGCTCTTTGAAACCAGTGGTGACGTGGTCAACACCCTTGTGGAAGATTTCAATCAGGATGACCGGCCGGATATACTGAATCTGGACAATGACCTTTTACTTGGATTGATCATGTTCAACACCCAGCGGGTTCTGGTGTCTGTTGATCCGACAGCCTTGACCATCCAGTGCAGCAGCCAGGAATTCAGGGTGCGCATTCTGCCTGATCGGCAAGGCCCCTGGGAGCTTTCTCTGGGTAAACCTGGGCAGTGGCAGCAGCTGGCAGCCAATGGCCACAGCCAGGTGGGAAATCTGGATTTTGATGGCCGCGCATGGACCCTGAATTTTGATCCGGCCGAAGCGGGTTTCCCTGATGCCACCATGCAGCTGCGGCTCACCATTGGGCTGTCAGGCCAGGAAGAAATTCTGACCCTGGCTCTGCCTGAAAATTGTCTTACTGCAACAGAGAGTCTGCCTCCTCTTCGCTGGCGTGATTTGCCTTGGCCCAATCCTTTCAACCCCCGGATCCACGGGCGGATTCAGTTGGATGCTGCCTCGGAAGTGGACGCGGCGGTGTTTGATCTGGCGGGGCGCCGGGTGGCCACTTTGCTGCAGGGAAATCTTTCGGCGGGAGTGCATGATCTGACCTGGGACGGGCAGCGGCAGGGCAGGCCCGCATCCGCGGGGCTTTATCTGTTGCGCATCAGCTCGAACAACTCTTTCCTCTCCAGGAAAATTGTTCTTTTGAAATGATGCTAGGCTGGCGGGCCCAGGTGGCGAACTTCCTGAACCAACTTGACCTGGAATTTATCCCAGACCGCATCTTTCATGCGCCGGGCCAGCTTTTGCACTTGTCGGCTTGAGGCCTGGCCGGTGTTGACAATCATGTTGGCGTGGCCTTCAAAAACCCTGGCATCACCTTCGTGCATGGTCTTGCTGCCGGCTTTTTCCAGGAGTGCTCCGGCCGCGGTTCGTCTTTGGCCGGGGGCTGATGGAGGCAGGTTCCGGAACCAGCTGCCGGCGCTGGGCAGGTTGTGAGGGTGTTTGCTGTGACGGTCAGCAATTTTTTCTTCCCGAATGGCCTGGGCAGCTTCAATACCACCGGAGCTCAGCTGCAGGGTTGCCTGCAGGAGGATCTCCCCACTTTCCCGCAGGGATGTCGCTCGGTATCGAAAGCCAAAACCTTCAGGACCGCGCCGCTTGATGGTTCCATCAGGGGCCAGGGTGATGGCTTCCAGCATGAATTCCCCAATTTCGTGTCCATAACAGCCAGCATTGCCCATGATGGCACCACCGAGGGTGCCGGGAATTCCCGATGCAAACTCCAAACCACTGAGGCCGGAGGCCAGGCTGCGGCTGATGACCTCGTCAAAATCCAAGCCAGCACCCACAACCAGAGTATTGCCCCTGGGGATAAAATCCCGGGTGGCCACATGCATCACCAGGCCGGGAAAACCCTCATCTGAGGCTAAAATATTGGATCCGCCGCCGAGGACAAAAAACGGCAGATTATTTTTAAAGGCAATTTCCTGGAACCGCTGGGCGTGTTCCGTGTTTTGAACTTCACACAAGAGAGCCGCCGGACCTCCGATTTGCAGGGTGGTTCGCTGCTTCAGGGATTGCTCCTGCAGGACAAGTGTTTTCAGTTCATCCGGCAGGCCGGACAGTATTTTTATGGTGTCGATCAAACGAGCCTCCCGGTTGCATTGGAAACCCATTAAAATGGGATCTTGTGAATCCGTCAAGATCATGAATCTTTCATGGCAGTTGGCATTTGGGCCCAAGTCAGGTAGATTTGATCTTCCGGAATCTTCCTGATTATACAAAGTGATCTGGTTAATACCATTGGGAGCCTTCTCATCAAGGCTTGGGGTAACGAATTGTTCAGGGAAAAGTGAACGAAAATAGAATCATTTGGATTTCCACAATATTGTCCCTGCTGCTGCACCTGGTGCTGGCGGGGATTATTTGGCATACTCCCCCAATGAGCATTGATACGAGTCTGGCCCAGGCCAACGAAATTGAGATGATCATTCTTTCCGAAGACGACCCGCAGCTTTCCGAGCGATTCGTATTGATGCCGGAACGGGCTGCCAACAACCAGCAGCCTGATCAAGGGGGAGACCCCATTGCCGCTTCCCTGTTCAACAGTCGGGCCGCGGATGAGCTTTCAGGGGGCAACGAGACAACTCCCTCGGCTCAGGAAGAGTCTGACATCCAGCAGATGGAAATCCGCAAGGACAACCCCAGCGCATCTGAAGGTGTGGCTGTGGAAAACCAGCCAGCTCCCATGGCGCCCAAACAGCCCACCGGTGCCGCCAGTGGAGCAGAAACTGGCGAAGGTGAAGACAAGTCCGGGGAAAACCAGGATGTGATGGGACAGTGGGCTCTGCCCAATGAGGAACTCGAATCCGGGGCCGAAAGCGAAGATAACAAAGAAGAAACTGAAGAAGAATCTTCCCAGTTGAAAGACTGGTGGGGAGCCGATTCACCCACCCTCCTGAAAGATGGGGCGGAGGGCCCGGCCGGTGACCGGGGCTTTGATTTCAACCAAAAAGAATCGGGTACTCAAGGGGCTGGTGTTGCCTATGTGGGCAACTACAGCATGAATACCTACGAATGGGCTTTCGGGCCCTGGATGAAGAAATGGGTGAACCAACTTCATCGGCACTGGAAGGCGCCTTACGCCTACAGCCGTTTGGGAATGATTCACGGCAAGACCCTTATCAGAATGGTCATCAAAAAAAATGGGGTCGTGGAATCTTTCGAGATTTTGGACACTGATGGACATGAATCTCTGCATGAGGCCTCTGAAGCGGCATTGAAGGCTTTTGCGCCCTATGCCCCTTTGCCTTCGGACTTCCCCGAAGAGTACCTTGTGCTGACCATGGAGCTGCGTTACCCTGCCCTGCGGTAAAATGCCCGGGGCCAACTGGAACCTTTAAAGGACTGAATACAACATGTGGGAAATGATACTATCGGGACGTTATATGATGATTCCCATCGGCCTGGCCTCTCTGGTCGGGTTGACGGTAATTATTGAGCGGTTTCTGGTGCTCCGGAAAAGTCGCATTATTTTTCCCGAGATTTCCGGGGCCGTCAACAGCATGGGGGCCAGCGATGACCTGTCTGTGCTGCGCTCCATTTGTGAGCGGCACCCAGGGGCTTTTGCCAACGTTGTTCTGGCCGGACTGAACCATGCAGACAACGACTGGATCATCATCCGGGATGTGCTTCAGGAAGCCGGCCGCCAGGAGGCCACCCGCCTGACCCGCCGTCTGGGGATTCTGGAAACCGTGGCAGCGGTTTCTCCATTGCTGGGACTGCTGGGAACTGTGTTGGGCATGATTCGGGTTTTTGCCACCATCTCCAGTGCCGGTCTGGGCAGTCCTGAAGTGTTGTCCACTGGTATCAGTGAGGCCATGATTACCACTGCCGCAGGGCTGATAATCGGTATTCCCGCTCTGGTGGCTTACAATTGGCTGAATGGCCGGGCCGACCGAATTATTTTTGATCTGGAATTCAATTCCACCAAGGTATTGGACACTTTGCGCCAGCGGCAGCAGCGAAGCGGTGTTTCCCAATGAATTTTCGCCCGCCCAAAAAAGGTCATGGCCTGATCCTGAATTTGACATCTTTGATCGATGTCATGTTCCTGCTGTTGATTTTTTTCATGGTGACATCCACTTTTCGGAATCAGCCGGCGATCACCCTGGTTCTTCCCCGGTCGGCGACAGCTGCGGAAACCGTGGACACCCCGGTGATTCTTTTCCTCACCGCTGATGGTGAGGTTTACCTGAATGATGCCCGGGTGCCGGCCAACGAACTGTCTTTGCGGCTGGAAGAATTGCACACGTCCTCAAAGGACAATCGCATGGTTTTGCGTGCAGATGAGAGCGCCTCTCATGGTGATGTTGTAGGCCTGATCGATACTATCAAACAAAGCGGTTTTACCCGCATCAGCCTGTCTGCCCGCCTGGCGGCCGGTCAGTGATGCCGAAGGAGCTTCCATTGCTCGGAACCTGGTTGTTGAAACATTCTGTTCTTTCTGAATCCGTGCCGTTCAAATGGTCTTTTCTGGGCTGCATGGTTTGCTTGATGTCTCTGGCGGGTGCCTGGATGCTGTCCGGCTGCACCAGCGATCTGCCCAGCGATGTGGGCACCGGATTGGTCGATGCCGAAATCGACGTGGTGCTTGAACCGCTCATCCTTGATGATGTCGAAATTTACAAGGATAAAAACGTCAGTGAAGCCGACCGCCTGGTGCATGAGCAGGAGGTTCTGTACCTGGGCACTCAACAGGGAAACAGCTCCTCCATTTTGTTGAATTACGACTTTGGCAATATTTATTCTCTCGCTTTTCCCGAGTCTGTCTGGACGGCTGAAAACATCACATCCGTGAAGTTGCGTCTTTTGATGCTGGAGTATTACGGGCACCTGAGACCGGGAGAAGGGGACACTGGCCCGGACAAGGTCCTGGCGAAGTATTATGATGTCCACGAGCTGGACAATGAGTTTTATCCGGCGGGATATCCTGGTCCGGTGCCGCCTCATGGAGATGTGAACCTTAACATCGATTACCAGCTTGATGATTCTGAATACCTGGAAATTACTTTGTCGGAACCCTTCTTCATGTCCTGGGTGGATCACCCAGGGACTTGTGGTTTCCGAGGGGGACGGTTCCGTGCAGGGGTTCACCGGTTTTGCCTCCCGGGAAATGCTGCACCCCGCATCTTCCCTCATTGATTATCATGAAGAAACCCTGGTGGCACCGGTGCTTATGGTGCACTTCGCCCATAACGATTCCACCTGTTTCATTCAGCCATGGTCCGATACTTCCACTTTTGATGAAATCAGTGAAGCTCCCAC
This sequence comes from Candidatus Krumholzibacteriia bacterium, assembly GCA_029935695.1. Lineage (GTDB taxonomy): Bacteria > Krumholzibacteriota > Krumholzibacteriia > LZORAL124-64-63 > LZORAL124-64-63 > LZORAL124-64-63. The sequence continues at coordinate 6,449 of JAOZJV010000181.1, forward strand.
GGATGTGGCTGATGGCATGATGCTGCGCACCTGTCTTCGCACCTATCCCATGCTGCGGTTCGATTTTTCTGCCTTGCCGGCCAATGCCTTCATCAACCGGGCCGTGTTGAGCGTGACCAATGACACCACTCGGAGTTTCGGCAATCTGCAATCCATGGTGATTTCAGAGATTGACACCCGTTATGTGGGGACTCCCGGCGATACCATGCCTTTGCTTGATCTGGAGGGAGCGGTTTACCAGATCAGTGGAATGGTCAACCTGGATCCAATCCTGAACCAGTATCTGGAATTCAATGTGACCACCGCCGTGCAGCGGGTGGTCAATGACGTCTACGAAGGAGAGCGGGCTTTCATCATGACGGCGGGAGAGGATTTTTTCCCGTCCTATGATTTTGATTCTGTGGATCCTGATTTCTACTACACCCAGTTCAGCTTTTTCGGTAACAGTGATGCCGTGCCGGACAGTCTGCGTCCCAAGTTGAAAATTTCCTACACCCAGATGGACGTCATTGAAGAAGGTGGTGAGTGATGCGGAAATTTACATTATCACTGCTGACTTTGATGATCTTCCTTTTGGTGGGGATGGTCCTGCCATCTGTGGCATCGGCTCAATCTCCTTTTGCCCTGACGAACATCGGCCAGCCCATCGATTCGGAAGATGCGCGCATGATGGGCCGCGGGGGCTGGGGC
>JAOZJV010000182.1:0-4265 GCA_029935695.1 Candidatus Krumholzibacteriia bacterium
ACGCCTATTGCGGCACCGAGGCTGTGGGAGAATTGACCTGGGATACTTTTGATGAACCGGATTTGGAAAAAGAGTTCATGAAGGTATTGCCGGGGCAAGTGGCTGATTTGATTGCACAAATGGCCCCGGCGCCGGGAATTGTCTGTGAGGTTGAGATTTCTGAGGTGGCTGAGCTCTGATAAACCGGGGCGCTCTTGTTGTATTGCTCTTCGATTTCGGCTAGGATCACTCTCCGCACGGTCAGTGTCTGTCAACAAAATGCTCTTCAACGGCCGTTTCGCGTGAGGTGAGGTGTGCCTTCAGGAGGAGCTATTCATGCAGATTTCCGGACTCAAATACGGTTCCCAGGTGCTGGGGCTGGTCGATTTTCCCCACCCAGATTTTCTCACCGGCGGCGCCACCAACGGCGCAATCCAGGATCTTTTGAACAAATATGGCAAGATTGTTGCCAAGCCGGTTTTCTATTCCGCCGTGGGCAAAAAAGGCAAAGCCGGGCTGGTGCGCATCGTTGATAATCTGCCGGATGCTCTGCAGGCCAAGCGCGATTTGTATTTTGCCTCCATTGGTGAAGGTGCGCGCAAGGTGTCGGCTAACGGGGTGACTTTCGAGGCCTTCATTCCCTCGGAAATTGAAGTCTATTTTTCCATCACCGAAAGCACGGAGTTGCGCCTGCCTCAGTTCACCATTTCGCCATGGGGCGGGGTGGAAATTGAATCGCTGGATCACGATAAAATTCACACAGGATGGATTGACCCCTTCATCGGACTGAAGAGCTTTGATCTGACCAACGCCCTGCGCGACACCGGCTGTCCGGCTGAATTCATCAGCCCCTTGGTGCAGCATCTTCCCAAACTGTGGGACCTTTATAACAGCTACGGTTTGAGTACTATCGAGATCAATCCCCTGCGGGTGATGCGGGAGGGCGGGCGCTACGTGCCCCTGGCCTGCGACATCAAGGCTGCTTTTGATCAGGATAATCCTGCATCCAAACGCATCGGCTTGCCCGACAGTATTTTCCAAACTGATATTTCGGCCTTTGAGCAGGAGATCAACCTGCTGCGCACACACCAGGGCCAGAGTGATGTATTGGAACTCAATCCCGGTGGATCGATTCTGCCGTTCATGTTCGGCGGCGGTGCAAACTCGGCAGCCACGGAAACTCTTGGCAACAGAGCCATCTTTGCCAGTGATTTTGGAGGCAACCCGCCTTATGAGCAAATGTATGAAATCGCGCGGATTTCCTTCGAACACCATCTTTCAGCGGCCAATGTTCTGCTGGTCATCGGTGGCAAGGCCAATAACACGGATATCTATGTTACTTTCCGGGGAATTTTCGATGCCCTGAGGGATCACATGACAAAAAATGGCACCCATCCGGTTTATGTGGTGGTGGGTCGCGGGGGACCGAATCTGGTTTCAGGTATGATCTACGCCCGGGATATTCTGGACAGCCTCAAACTTCCCTACCGATTCTTTGGTTATGATACTTCCATGATCCGCACCCTGGAATACGCCTGCCGGGTGGATGACTGGTGGACTCTGGAAGGCCTTTCGAAATACAAGGAGGTGACAGCATGAGACAGCTGCGCACCAAACCTTTCCCGTATTATGTCGGTATTTATTCGCTGGAAGAGTTAGTCACCAAAGAATCGCGCGTATGCGTGATTAATATTCTGGGTGGAGAGAGCCGCAAGGTATCACCCATATCCCATGAATATTCCGGCGGTAATATTGTAGCCGGCGTGCAATACGGTCGTTCAGGCAAACTGGAAACAGAGCGGGGCGATATTACCGTTTATCCCAGCGTGCGGGAAGTGATGAAGGCCGGGCACCAGTTTGACACCGGTGTCATTTATCTGCCGCCGCTGGCTGTGGCCCAGGCCGTGAGTGAGCTGGTGACAAATAACGAGCAACTCAAGCGCATCATCATCGTCACCGAGAAGGTTTCCACTGCCGACTCACGTAATATTCGTGTTCTGTGCCAGGAATTTGGTGTGGATGTGGTGGGCGCGAACTGTCTTGGTGTGGCTAATGTGTGGGATGGGGTGCGCATTGGTGGCGCCCTTGGCGGCGATGACCCCTCGCAGACTCTTCGCAAAGGATCAGTGGCCATTCACAGCAACAGTGGAAACTTCACCACCACCATGAGCGAGTACCTGCTGACGGAAGGCTTCGGACTGACCACCGCCGTCAGTTCGGGTAAGGATGTTTATATTCATTTTGCCCTGCCTGAATTTTTATTCGCAGCCCAGAATGACCCGCGCACCAAGGCTGTGGCCCTGTATGTGGAGCCGGGCGGTTATTACGAAAAGATGGCTTTGGAAATGATTGCCGAGCGCAAGTTTGGTTTCAACAAGCCCATCGTTGTTTGCGTGACCGGGCGCTGGAAAAAAGATATTGGTCGCAGCTGCGGTCATGCTGGTGCTTTGGCTGGCAGCGGCGATGATGCCCTGAGCAAGGAAAAGTGGTTTGATGATTATTTCGGGATGCCTTGCTTTGATCCCGACAACCCCAAGGTCAGCAAGCGAGGCGTCCGGGTGGCTTCCATCCAGACCGTTCCCGCAGCCATGAAAGCTGTTTTTGAGGCCATCGGTGAGCAGCCCGATTTTGAACCCCGCGGTGATTTGCATTTGAAACCCTGGCTGGGGGATAATCTGTTGCCCTTGCCGGAATCTCTGGACATGCCGCTGGTTTCACCGCCTCATCCTTATGAAGAGACTTTGACCAAGATCAACCGCCAGGTGGGGGCCAAATTTCTGCGTCGCAACATGCGAAATATTTCTGGAGCATCCCGGCTGGATCCAGGAACCATGGTCACTTCCCTGCACGGGAAATCCATCCTCGAGTTGTCGGAAAATTCAGTGGAAGAGAATATTTATTTCACCATGGCGCGCACTATGCCTGCCGAGGGTGATCTGTCCACGGTGAATCTGCTGCTCAATCTTTTTCTGAAACTGGAAGAGGGAGAAATAGATGGCGTTTTGAGGGCTCGGGCCAATGGGGCCACTCCCAATGCTTCGGTTGCTGCCGGTTTGGCTGCTTTGGGCGATGCACCGCTGTTGTTGAAAACCCGCAAGCAGGCTCGTTTGATCATCGATTTGATCCGTGGCCACGGTGTGGATGATAATACTGCGGAGTATCCGGCAGCTTTTGATGAAGCGGTTGCCAGACAATGCCTCATCGATGGTCCTGCAGAGGCCTGTTGCCCTGGTGCTTCCGAAGAAGTGACTGCTTTCCTGCGGGCTGAAGTGACAGACAGCATCAAGGATTGCACGGCGCTTAGAGTTTGCCAGCACATCCTGAAACAGGCCGAAGCAGCGGGGCGCGAAGTGCGCGATGAGCAGGCTTTCCTGCTGGCGGCCATCACCGTCTGCATTTTCTGGAAGCCCATGCTTCTGAAGCGCATCACACGCATGGCTGTGGAGGATGCGGCTGGGTACCTGTTCCTCATCGCGCGCCAATATGCGTATTCCGTTGTGGATCCGGAAGGTAATAAAACCTGGCAAAAACTCACTGGGCCCAAGCTGTCGGGAATGAATGCCAGCTTTACGGCCAATGCATTCCAGATCCTGTTCGGGCGTAAGCCCAGCGATCAGGATCTGATGGAGTTCCGCTATCTCATTGGTCTGACTTTGAGTAACGGTGCGGGAACCATCAGCGCCAAAGGAGCCAAAGAGAGCGTCAGTGCGCGTAATAATATCTCTATGGCGTATGTGGGTTACCTGGCCAATACGGGCCTGGCTCACGGAGGCAATGGGTTTGAAGCTGTGCAGTATCTGATGAAGTATTTCCAGGAAACCGGCCTTGATGATCCTGCCCTGAATGAAGATGCCCTCAAGGCGTCAGGGATTGATGTGGCCGCTCTGGCCGATCGGGCTGTGCGCGAATATGCGGAGTTCAAAGCTGAGGCCAAAGCTGGCGGAGCTTTGCGGGTTAAACCTCTTCCTTGTATAAATCACCCGGTGTTCAAGGGAAACGATGTAAATATCGATCCGCGTGAAGATTTTGTTCGGGGGCGGTTGCAGGAAGTGGGAGTGGGGAATGTCTTCCTGGATTTCTATCACCACCTGGTGGATGGCCTGTTCCGTGAAGGTGTGACGCGCAATGTTTTCTGCGTCAATATTGATGCGGTGCTGGCTTGTATGTCACTCAAATTGGTTTGGGGTAGTTTGCGGGATGGCAGCATGAGTAATAAGCAGATTTCTGATCTTGTTTTCACGCTGTTTTTGTACGGACGGTCAGTTGGGGTGACGGCTGAAATTATT
>JAOZJV010000182.1:4275-7119 GCA_029935695.1 Candidatus Krumholzibacteriia bacterium
ACATGGATTGCCGGACCCCCCTTAAGGAATTGGGGTTTGTATTGTAGTTGGCAGGTCAGAACTGAGATGAAAATCTCAGGGACTCTCCACGTCCCCTTCAGGACAGCCGTTGCAAAATGATTTGTATTCCAAAGCGTCCCAATTGTCGCCACCGGAATGATTCGAAACGAAGTTATAGGTAGTGAAACGACAGTATCCGTCGCCGTCTTTGTCATGCCAGAGAATGGTTCCGCTGATGGTTTTGTATCGGCGCTTGGAGTCGCTGTACACCCCGGTCTTCCAGTCACTGGTCACGGCTACTTTGAGGATTTCATCGGAGCTTTTGGCCACAGGGCCCACCAGAGCTTTTTTCATCCCTTCTCTGATTTTTTTAAGATCGGATCCACCATAGCTGTCCTTGGGGAATTTTACTCCGGACGCCACGCGGTCACCCTGGCCAACTTCAAGGGCGAACTCTCCCACAGAGATGGCTTCAGCTGACCGGTAACTTCCCTGCACGGCCCACAACTCAAACCGCACATCATGAGTTCCCGCCGACAATCCCTGGGTCGTTTTGCGCCAGGCTTCTGCTTCATCACCGTAACTTTCCCCATAGGGAATGGGGTTGGGAGCGAACTGCCAGGTGGTCCAGGTTTCACCCGCTTCACCATTGAAATTTCCACTGGCAAAAACACCGAATTTGTGGGCTTTTTCCTCACCATCAATGAAGAGTTTAAATTCATAACCAAAGGCGGTGTTTTCGCTGGGTTTGGAATCTCCATTCTGACGGTATATTGCGGTGTTGCCCAAGGAATGGGCTATGTAAATCCGCCCAAAAATAGGATCTGTAAGCTTGAATTTGTTTGTGGGTTTGATGTTGTCCTGATCACCATATTGGATTTCTTTATCACACCACACCATCCGACCAACATTGTTTTTGTGCAGATTGCTGGAGGGCCCCTTTTCGGCGTATGTGTTGTGAATGCGATCCACATCAGCGGCAAAGGCACCCATGAGGGCTGCTTGTTGGGCCTGCTGACCTGCTTGGACCTGGCCTTCGAGACTGGCTACAGCATCCTGATTGGCCTGCACCCTGTTTTGAACCTGGATGTAGGAAGGATGTCCCGCAGGAAGCTGGCCTTCATAGGTAGTATTGAATTTGGAAAATTTTTCTTCGAGGGCCGTGAGGTCCATATTCAACCCTTGCAAATAACTGCCTGGATTCTGGGAACTGTTGGCAGTTTCGAGCCGGTTTTCCAGGGGAAAAAGGGAATTGGCAACACCGATCAGGTCCTTCCCCATTGGCGATGGCAAATCATCAACTGCACGGTGGTTCTGTTCCAGGGGAGCCGATTGGTTGGTCGTTGCCACGGCCTGATTGCTGGCCTTTTCTGCAGCATCGATTCGGCCTTTCAAAGCCACCAGATCAGGGTGGTTGGGGTCAAAACTTCCTTTGTAGTATTCGAATATATGGTCATACTCGTTTTTGGCGGATTGGAGAGCACCGGGGTCATCGGTGCCCTTGGCGATGGACTTGTTGACCCATTCCAGCTGACGGTCGGCAGAATCTATCCGGCGCCGAATATTTGCCGACAATTCAACCTGACCTTTTGGCACAGATTCGGTTTTGAATGCACTGGTGGGAGCTGGCGCCGACAGTTGGGTTTCAATCTGATCTATTCTCTTTTTCAGACTTTTCAGCGTGGGATGTTCGGGATCAAAACTTCCTCCATAATATTGAAAAATATTATCGTACTCTGTCCTGGCGCTTTTTAATTTTCTGGGCGCCATTTCTGCACGGCCGCTTTTGATCTGTTCTTCAGCTTTGTCCAGATATTCGTTGGCGGCATTGACCCGCCTCATGATGTTGGAGCTCAAATCGTCTGACAGGGCGGCGCCTGTGCTGGCAACCATAATGAACAATACAAAAGTCATTACAATGCGAATGGATGAATGGGTTAAATTTTTGGAATGCATGGTTCTCCCCTTCCAGACAATAGTGGCTTTCTGTCTGGGAAGACCAATAAAGTGGGCATGAAGTTGCACTGAAGTTTGGAGATTGCCTTAAAATTAATTTTCCCCCCAGCCCCAGCCGGGATTGGGGCCATCACATGGTCCTTGCCCTCTTAATCTGCCCTGGGCCAATACGGATTGAATAATCCGGGTTAGCTCTATAACGAGAACAACTTTTATGGTATGGTTTTATGAAGGATGGTTTTGAAGAATTTTTTGAAGATGCTCTTGGAGGATTGGGAGATCCATGCGCCCCTGGACCAGCAGCCTTTTTCTGGTTTTCTGTCTCTATTCATTCTCGACCGCTCCTGCGGCCACCGTGGAATATTCCCACCAGTTCATTCCCGAAATCCAGGAAATTTCCGATCTGATCGCTGCCGGTGATTACGACCAGGTCTTTGCTCTGGGCGAGCCCCTTCTTATCCGCATCCACACCGAATTCCCCCAAGGCAGTTACGACGAAGCTAAAATTCGCGACTTCCTGGTCAACGCCTATTACCGAAGCCGCCGGGTCATGGAGCCTGAGGCCATTGTCATGGGTGAAGAAGCTATCCGCATGACCAAGGCCATTCTGGGACCCGATCATCCTGAAGTGGCCAACAGTTTGATGCATCTGGGAAACCTTTACAGCCGGCGCTGGGAAGCCGATAAAGCCATTCCTTTTTATGAAAAAGCCCTGGTCATTCTGGAAAATGCCGGACCTGATTTTGATGACCAGCGTGCCATCATTCTCACGGCCCAGGGTGTGGCTTACCGGCGCCTCGCCAACAACAAAAAAGCCCTCCAACTTTATGGGGAAGCTCTGGCCATTCAGGTACGGATCCTGGGCCCTGATCATCCCGACGTGGCCGA
>JAOZJV010000737.1 GCA_029935695.1 Candidatus Krumholzibacteriia bacterium
TGAACCTGGAGATTTGTTGACCACTTCGGACCTTCCGGGGCACGCCATGAAGGTCAGCGATCACCAGAAGGCCACCGGGGCCATTCTGGGCAAAGCCATGACCGGCCTTGAAGAGGGACAGGGTCTGATCCTCACCCTGGTGTCGTTGCAATGATGCGCAAACTGAGCCATATCCTGATTCCGGCCCCATCCCGAAGGAAGCGTAGTCATCAAATGAAATACCTATTAGCAGTAATATTACTTTTGGTTTCATTGCCGGTTTTTGCCCAACCTCTCTGGTCGGACAACCGGATCGAAGTCACGGTGAATCATACCATTCTGGATGACTTGTTTGCCAAAGGTGCGGGGCAGTTTTCTGTACCTGTGGACGGGATCGAGTTGCAGGTTGATGTGGAAAAAGTAGCAGGGCCGAATCTTGGAGTTTCCAGCTTGCGGGGCCGCTTCAAAAACCAGCCCGAATCCTTCTTCCTGCTTTGCCGCACGGAAAATGGTGCCACCATTGCCTTCTTTCAAAGTGGCGATGGCCAGGCTTACAAGCTGGACCACACCTCGGGTCGAGACGCGCTGCAGATGGTGGATGCGGCTGCCATGGGGTCCTGTGCCGGAGCCTTGAATCCACAGGATCTCCCTGAATTTACAGGAGTGACTCATCCTCCTGCCGGGCCCTGTTTGCCCGGCAACAAGGAAGCGGGAGTGGCCGATGACGGCACCCGTCACGACATCATCATCGGCTACACACCGGCAGCCGAGTCCTTCATGGGAGGCAATGATTTCATCACGGCCGAAGTCCAGCTGGCAGTGGATGCCGCCAACCTGGCTTATGACAACAGCCTTGTTAATTCCCAGCTGCGCCTGGTGCACACCATGATGACACCTTATGAGGAAATCAGCGCCTGGACCTACAATGACCACGTGCTTTATCTGATAGATCCCACAGATGGCCATATGGACGACATGCTGGAGCTGCGCAACAGTGTGGGCGCAGATTTTGTTTCGGTTTTGATTGACGGACGAGACTTCATGGGCGATGTCCCCATTTGCGGGGTGGCCCCCGTCATGCAGGCCGGTTACGCTATTCCGGAATTTGAATATTTGGCCGTCTGTGTAGTCTCTGTGACGTGCGCCACCACCAACTGGTCGCTGGCTCATGAAGTGGGGCACAATCGGGGATGCGCTCACAATCGGGAAAATGCCAGCATATATGGAGCTTTTTCCTATTCCCATGGACTCCGCTTTTTTTATGATCCTGAAACCGATCATGGTTACCGCACGGTGATGGCTTATAACCACATCGACGGCGGCTACACCCGTGTGCCGTTCTTCTCCAATCCCGATGTGGAATTCGCCGGCCATCCCACCGGTATTGAACCGGGTCTCTTCAACGAAGCCCACAACACCCTGACCCAGGATAATACTTCACCTCTGTGTGCGGGGTTCCGCTCCGAGCGCACCTTTGTGGAATTTCAAAACTCAGGGTATGTGGATGGATCATTCATGTTTCCCCTGCCCAGCATTACCCAGGCCATTATTGGTTCCAGGGAAGGCGGCCACATTGTCTTGAACAACAGCGATCCCAGTTTTACGGGGGTCCTTTTATCAACACGGGCGTATGTCCATGATGGGGCCGGCAGTGCGGTTTTGGGAGGGGACTGAGAGAGTCAGCGGTTATCTATTAAAACAAACCTTCTGACTTGATTGGATTTTGGAAAGCTCCCGCTTCCTTTTGGGAATAGGGGTTAGCTCAAAACCCTTCCAGCATGTAAAAGTCGACTCCGGTGTCATTGCCATAAAAGGCAAGCTTGGTGCCATCAGGGGATATGATCGGATCTTCCGGCAGGATCGAAGAAGACCAGAGCACTTCCTGCTGACCGGTAACAAGGCCAATGCGCTTGATCCACCGGTTCTTTTGTTTATATCTGAAAGCTCCACAAATGAGGTGCTGCCCATCGGGTGTCCAGCGCAGCCATGTGAAATGATCATTGCCCATATCGATGGTGGTTTT
>JAOZJV010000183.1 GCA_029935695.1 Candidatus Krumholzibacteriia bacterium
ACATCAGGTCAGCATCTTCAAAGAGGTGCGTGCCATGGCCAATGCGGTGGGCCCGGCAATAGTGCAGAGCCTGGTGAATGGACTCGGGCCCAAAGGCTTCTCCCGCATGGATGGTGATGTTGATGTTGTTGTTCAAAACTTTCTGGAAGGCCTCAATGTGATCCTTGGCGGGAAAATCTTTTTCAGCCCCCGCCAAATCAAACCCCACCACCCCGCGGCCTTTCCAGCGCACCGCGCAATCAGCCAGCTCAATGCTCGACTCCGTGGAAATATGCCGAATACCACAGATGATTTGACCGGTGATAATACCGTACTGCCGGCGAGCCTGATCCAGACCCTTTTGCACCGCGGCCACGATCTGATCGTAATTCAAACCCTTGTTGGTGTGCAGCAGAGGACTGTAACGCACTTCCATATAGCGCACATTTTCCTGATGAGCATCTTCAGCCAGTTCATAGGCGATGCGTGTCAGCTCAGGTTCTTCCTGCATCATTTTCAGGGTGATGTCGAAAACCCGCAGGTAATCCACCAGGCTTTCACAATCATCCGGCACTTCGCAAATGGCCCGCACATCTTCCACAGTATCCCACTGATATCCCGTATCAAAGCGCTTGGAAAGTTCCAGCACCGTTTCCAAACGGAGTGACCCGTCGAGATGAACGTGCAGATCTGTCTTTGGCAGGGCGTGAAGAAAATCAAAACTGGGACGGGAAGGAACTTTGGCCATGAGGTTCTCGCGCTGACGGAGCCGCAAACCGGAGGGTAAAAAATTATCGATGCGGGCGAAGAGTGGCCGTCCAGTGTCCAAGAGGCGACTCATTTCCCCTGGGACCTTCCGGTCAACTTCGAATTCTTTATCGCCAACCAGCCAAGTTGATGACAAAAACCCGCATCGAAAAAGAAGTGGGCGGTCATGTGGATAGATGGGTATGCGGGTAATGCATACCTAACCACTGGAATCCACCTGCTCCTAAGTATACAGAATTTCGGTACCCAAATGCAAGCCAGTAGTTAAAAAATTGCCCATATCATGGGACGATGCGTTATGGCATTGGACAAGCAAATCCTCAAACTGTATATTTCACCCACCAACCTCAGACCGTTTCGGGAGTATTTCATGAGGAGAAATCCGATGGCATTGGGTACAAACCCCAAGGTTTCGTCAATTTTAATCATTGTAGCCCTTTCAACCCTGTTATTTGGTGTTTCCATGGCTCAAGATAGCCTGGATCCAGCCCCGGATCAGGAATCTCAGGTTCCAGCATCTGAGGGAAATGAAGGCGCTGAAAAAGAAGATATCGGGAAAAAATACACGGTCGGCAGCGGTCCAGCGGGTATTTGGTTTGGCCGCGTGCGCAGCCCCGATGGTGAAGAAACCCAGGTGACTTTGACCATCGACAACGAAAGTGGCGATTACGTCATCACTTTGGAAGACCCTTTCGTTGATACGGTCAGGGGTGAAAACGTCAAGGTGAACGATACCATGATCAGTTTCACCTTCCGGCCCACGGGCGCCGACTACCCCAGTCACTTCACTGGTACCTACATTGCTGCCGATGACCGGGTCTCCGGCTCGTTCTCCCAGCGGGGAGCCAGCCGCTTCGTGAAATTCCGCCGCGATCCCAGCACTGTGATCCTGGGCCTGACCAAAGACGGGGAAATTATTGAGCCCCAGCGTGTGCGTCACCTGCATAGATTTGCCGTAACCGGTCGCCTCAGCTATTGGGCTGCCATGCACATGGTTAAAGATGAGACCTACACCATCAACAACCTGACCACCAGTAAGTTGAATTTTGATGGTGCCCTGCGCTGGCATGCCAGAGATGCTTTTGCCATTTACGCACGCTATTATAAAGGCAACCAGGGTTTCACCGATGATGCCGCCAAGCTGGCCCCTTTTGAAGCCTACGGCCTGACCTCTGACAGCAACCTCAAGCTGGATGGGTGGGAATTCGGCTTAACCGGTTACTTCGGAAATATTTTCTCCGAAGATTCCCGTTTCAATCCCTACATGACTGCCGCAGTGGGTAAAGTCAGCTGGGAAGTCACCACCGGGGACCGCGGCACCGATATGGTGAGCATTGATGATGACCCCTTGAAAGGCAAAGACCTTTCCGCCGGGTTCGGGTTTGGCACCGAATATGAATTGAGCACCACTTTCAACCTGGAGTTCGAGTGGATGTGGCGGTACTTTGCCACCGCTGATGAGACTATTTGGGTCAACACGGATGAGCAGTGGAACAACACCAACACCTGGGCTTTGTCCTTCGGACTGACCTATCTGTTCTTCTAGGGTTATTTGAGAATTTTGTGATTGCAGGGCTGCTTAACGGCAGCCCTGTTTTTTTGGGGTGGTGAAAAGGGCGAACCAGAGTAAGTCCATCAGAGGCAGAACAGGTAAGCCAGGAGCCTCCAGAGCCAAGCCATCAGCAATTTGTCCCAGACACCCCGGATTGCTGGTCACCACCAGATCAGCACCACTGAGTTTCAGATTGCGGGCCTTGCGCCGTCCCAGACGGTTCGACATTTCCGGATGAAGCAACCCCCAGGCCCCGCCACTTCCGCAGCACATTTCCGCTTCTTCGGGTTCCACAAGTTCCAGGCCCGGGATTTGTTTCAGAATATTCCTGGGTTCTTCGAATATACCCTGTCCGTGAAGGGCATGGCAGGGATCGTGGTAGACCACCTTCAAGGGAACCTCACGCATGGCAGGAAGCAGAAGCTCTCCCAGCAATACGGTGGCATCCACCAATCGATCTTGAAATTCCGGGCCGTAATCCTTCAGGTGATGACCACATCCGGCCGCCTCAACCACCACGACAATATCATCGCTGCCCAGGGCCACCATGCTTTGCACATTGGTGCGTTTGAGCCTTGCTGCGGTGCCTGGTCTGCCGGTGTGGGCAGCAAGGGCTCCGCAACATCCCTGGTTTTCAAGGGGAAGCAAATGGTGACCGGTGGCCTCCAGAATGGCCACCAGGCGTTGACTGCTGGCAGGCAGCAGTCCCAGGTTGGCGCAGCTTACAAAAAAGGCCACCTCACGGGGGGAACCTGAAAAATCAGGACCAGGTGCGGGGTTCGATGCACTTCCCACAAGGCGGTCCAGCAGGGTGATGAGATCGTCATTGTTGTTCGGTGAAATGGGCATGCTGCCGAGCAGGCGGACCAGCTGGCCAGTGTTCAGTGGTGCCTTGTCCAGACGTCTGCGCCAGGTGGAACCCCAGCCCCATTTAAGCACTGTCCGCAAAATCCGGCCGGAGGTTTGCAGCAGGGAAAGAAAGACCTGGCTGTCCAGCTTCCGGTTGATCAAGGCCATGGCCGCGGATGGCCGGTCGGTGTAAGGTGCCACCAGATGTTGACCGTGCTCCAGAAGACTGAACGGAACCCCTCCCGGGCAGGCTGTTTCGCAGGCACGGCACCCGATGCAAAGGTCGAAGGCATCGGCATAAGCGGCCTGGGTTTCCGGATTCGGGTCGGCCAGCATGTCGCCCAACAGCAGCAACCGTCCCCGGGGCGAGTGGGTTTCATTGCCCGTTTCAGCCCAGGTGGCGCAATGAGGCAGGCAAAGACCACACCCAACGCAGCGGCGCAGAAGATCATCCAGACTCTGGGAATATTCTGGTTCAGTCTTCACCACCAACCCCTTTCCAGGCCGGGAAATTCTGCTGGGGATCAAACAGGTTTTTGAGTTGGGAAAGGATCCCGTGGGCAGAGACAGCCACCGGAGCAGGGACATCACTGATGATCCCATTTTCAAGCAATTTGTCGGCGTACCATTGATCTGCTTTATCCACCGGTCCCGGTACCCACCATATTCCGGGAATGGATTGCCAGATCAACGGGCCGGTCGCGGGCACCAGATCGCCGGAAAGTTGACCGGCCGGTCGGCACACCATGGTCCAGTTGGCCGAAGAAATCGCCCACGCCGGGAAGAAATCAGACTCCAGGAAAGCTCCCATTTCCAGGGGAGAAATCAGTTGCCGGGATTCCAGAGTGCAGCTGGCCAGGTTTTCGATAAAGGATTGAGCCAGACGATCCAGTCCCCAGCTTCGGTTGCGGCCTCCCACTAAAATCAGCAGAAATTTCTCATCAAAAATGACCACCGGGGAAGCGGTGTCATCCAGGGGCAGCAGAGGAAGCAGTGATTCCACAGCGGAGCGGTTGCCACTGTGGCTGAATTTCAGGGCCAGAATGCTTTCGCACACCGGTTTCAATTGGAAGGTGGCAGCCAGTGGCTGCACAAAGTGCCGCCCGGATCCGCACAGGCTGGGACCCAGGCCGTACCCTGCCACATTTTTAAAAACTGGCGCGCCGGTGTGAAAAAGTTTGCCGTCGCCGGTGTGCGCCCACAGCTCCAGCAGAAAATCACGGGCCGTGCCTCTGGCAAGCACTGCCGGGCCGGGCACCAGCTGAGCGATCAGATCACCCACATTGGTGGCGGCGCCAAGGCCCAACACACCGGGTTTTGCCGGGCGAAAAACGCCCACGGGCAGACAGAGTCCACGCTCCAGGGCTTGGGCTTGCAAACTGGCCAGGCTGGTGTCTGCCGGGGCAGTGACCGTCATGCTGTCCCAACTGAAAACAGGGGAATCCGGCAGGGGTTTACAGGGTGAAAATTCAGCACCCATCTCAGGAAAAATTTTGCCGGGATTCAAGAGATTTTCCGGATCAAAAATATTCTTGATGCCGCGCTGCAGCCGCGCTGTTTCGGCATCCCACTGCCAGGGCATCACGTGCTGTTTTTCCATGCCCACACCGTGCTCACCAGTGGCGGTGCCATCCATTTCCAGGGCGGTGCGGATAATTTCATCGGCCGCCTGGTGGGCCTTTTCGGTTTGGCCTTCGATACGGTCATCGTAATGGATTCCCGGATGCAGATTACCATCACCGGCGTGGAAAGCCGTGGCTACATCCACCCCATGTTTGTGTTTGATGGTCTGGATGCGACGGACCAACTCCGGCAGTCGGCCCAAAGGCACCACCACATCCATGGTCACGTATTTGGGAGCCAGCCGGCCCACCGCCCCGAAAGCTTTTTTGCGGCATTTCCACAACTCCAGGCGTTCATGCTCGTCGGTGGCCTGCCGCACCTCTCTGGCGCCACCGTCTTTCAGAATCTGCAACGCGCGCTCAACATCCTCGTGCACTTCTTCGGCCGAGCCGGTGAACTCGGTAATCATGGCGCCTTCAACATCGGTTGGAAAACCAAAACCAAAGGCCTCTTCCACCGCCAGAAGCATGGCCTGGTCCACCATTTCCACGGCCACCGGTTGCAGGCCGGCTTTCAGAAGAGAAACCACTGAACAGGTGGCGTCGTGAAGGTCAGGGAAAAAGGCCAGCAAGGTGTTAACCGCTTCGGCGTTGGCCACCAGCTTCAGGTTCGCGGCGGTGACCACCCCCAGAGTTCCCTCGCTGCCGCAGAGCAGGCTCTTCAGATCGAGACCACGTTCAGCTTGCAAACCCCGGCAGGTGTTCGACGTGACACCACGCGCATCAATCCATTGCATGTGCTGCACGTGCTGCAGGGTGACACCGTAGCGCAGGCAGTGAGGTCCGCCGGCATTTTCTGCAATGTTTCCGCCAATGGAAGCGACAGCCTGGCTGGATGGGTCGGGAGCAAAATGCAAACCGTGGGCGGCGGCCAGAGTGCTGACCTGTTCGTTCAGCATCCCCACAGGCACCAGGATGGTCTGGTCCACTGGGGACATGATGGGACACCAATTGTAACGGGCGGTTCCCAGAACCAGAGCGCCCTGCACCGGAACCGCGCCCCCACTCAAGCCGGTGCCGCTGCCGCGGCAAACAAGAGGAACCCCGGCCTGGGTGCACATGCCCACAACCTGGGCAATTTCATGGGCATGTTGCGGCAGGGCAATGGCCCAGGGTTTGCCCAGTTCCAGGTGAGACGAATCCAGGGAATACACCCGCCGGGCAGCCCTGTCAGTGAGCAACCCTTCAGGCCCCAGCAACATTTTCAGCCGGGCCAGGAGTTCTTGGCGGTCATCCCCCATGGACCGGACGGCCAGCAGCGGCGGCGATGGCTTCACCCACCGCTTCGCTCAAACTGGGGTGAGGATGAATCACCTCGGACCAGGTTTTCAAATCAGCTTCAAAACCCAACGCGGTGACCGCTTCACCCAAGAGCTCAGTCACCCTCGGGCCCACCATGTGCACGCCCAGCACTTTTCCATTTTCCGCGTCGCTGACAACTTTGATAAAACCGTGAGGCTCATTGAGGATGGACGCCTTGCCCAGAGCCGAGAAAGGGAACTGGCCGCACTGCACTTCATGGCCAGCGGCCAGAGCTTCGCTTTCCTTCAATCCCACAGATGCCACTTCGGGACTGCAATAAGTGCAGGCCGGGATACGGTGGTAATGGATGGGGTGCTCGGGCTGACCGGCGGCATGCCCGGCCGCCACCAGGGCTTCATGACTGGCCACGTGGGCCAGTTGAGGGGTGGCCACAATATCACCGATGGCGTAAATGCCGGGAGTTGCTGTTTCCATCATGGCATCGGTTTGGATATAGCCCCGTCGATCAACGACGACTTCCACTGTTTCAAGCCCCAGATCGTTGGTCACCGGCTTGCGGCCCACGGCCACCAGCAGGCACTCCGCTTCCACGGTGACACTGGTTCCGTCGGCTGCATTTTCCAGGGTGCAAATTACACCATTTTCCGTTTTCTCCACGGATGTGGCTTTGGTGCCGGTCAGCACTTTCATCTTCTGCCGTTTGAGAGCTTTTTCCACCACCGCGGCGCACTCCGGATCTTCCAGGGGAAGCACATGATCCATGAGCTCCACCAGGGTTGTTTTGCAGCCGAAGTTCTGCATCACCGAGGCCAGCTCCAGGCCCACCGCCCCCGCGCCCAGCACAACCATGGAAGCGGGAACATGATCCAGCTGCAGCACATGATCGCTGTTGAGAATCTTTTTGCCGTCAGGTTCCATTCCCGGCAGGTCGGCAATGGTTGAGCCAGTGGCCAGGATGATTTTTCCCGCCTGCAGCTCGTCGGCTCCTGCGGATGTTTCCACGGAAACCCGGCTGGCGCCGATCAGGCGTCCCGTGCCCTTGATCACCGTAACCCCTGAATTTTTCATGAGCAGGTCGATGCCCT
>JAOZJV010000184.1 GCA_029935695.1 Candidatus Krumholzibacteriia bacterium
TGAGTCTCAACCGCGTTGGCGCTGGCATCAATGCCATTGTCGATTCCCTTTATTCACCCTCTGTTCTGCTCTTTGCCTACTTTCTTTTGGGCGAAAGAGTGACCCTTGTGCAACTGCTGGGGATGGGGTTGCTTGTTTCGGGATTGTTGGTGGCCACCCAGGTCAAGCCACCCCCTGGTACGAGCCGCCGGCAGCTGGTGACAGGCATCGCTCTGGGGATGGCGGCCATGGCATTTCTGGGGTTTGGGATTGTTCTGGCGAAACAGGTTCTTGCCGGTGCCAATGTTATCTGGGCCACCTCGGTGAGACAATTCGGATCACTGCTGGCTTTGATTCCCGTGACCCTTCTGCAAAAAGACCGGGTTAAAATATGGAGCGTATTTATCCCCGGCCAATCATGGAAATACAGCCTTCCCGGAACTATTCTGGGATCATATTTGGCTTTAATTTTATGGATTGCCGGAATGAAAATGATTCCGGCGGGAAAAGCTGCCATCCTGAATCAAAGCAGCACTATTTACATCCTGCTGCTGGCCACTCTCATTCTTAAAGAGCCATTTGGCGTCCGAAAGGGCATTGCAGCTGTATTGTCCATCACCGGGGTCTTGTTAGTTCTATAACTTTTCACCTACTTTTCCAGTAAGATTTTTAAAGCTTTTGTAAATTTATTGAATTTATGGATTTATTCTGAAACATTTGTTATATAACAGACGTTATGACTGAATGAATTCTTGATTTTTCCTTGATATTGGTGGTGCCTGATGGCTCGAAAATCCACATTTTCCCCCGAGGATATTGTCCAGGCTGGTTTCCGGCTGGTGGACAAAAAGGGACGTGACCAACTGACGGCCCGGCAGGTGGCACAGGAGCTTGGCAGCTCCACAGCACCGGTTTACAGCAATTTCGGCAACATGGAGGAGTTGGAAAAAGCCCTTTTTGAAGAAGCTGGGAGTCGTCTTCTGAAGGCCACCCAGTCTGCTGATTCGGACAATAAGTTTCTGGATATGGGGATGGGGGTTTTGGATTTTGCCTGGAAACATCCCCGATGGTACGAAGCTCTCTTTCTGGTCAAAAACACCCCGGAAGACCACGATTTAAAAATCATGGAAGCCCTGCTTAAGGACGTAAGCATTCTGGAGAGCTTCGAAGGTTTGGCTATTTCCGAATGCACTATCGTTCTTAAAAAAATGGCGATTTTCACCCATGGTCTTGCGACCGAAATTTGTATCAGTGGGGGAAGCGAACACTCTCGGGAAGAGTGGCGGATCCTCCTGGCTGAAGTAGGCGAAACAATTGTCCGTGATGCTCACGAAAGAACTCCTCGCAGCCCTCTGGAAATAGAACTTCTTGGTTCACTTTGTGACTGCTCGAACCCTCAACCTTTTGCAGAGGAAGAAGACTGAAATGTTTGACTTCTGGAATCATCAAACCAGAGACCATTTTTGTTCCCCTTGCCTGACCCTGGGCTTGTTGTTTCTGTTTTTGCCCGTCATGGCATGGGCGCAACCAGATAATACCCCTGTATTCACCAAAGCGGAAGAGGTCGGCCCCGTGATTCACGCCCGGGCCGTTTCTGATTCGGTGATGGGCATTGAAGATTGCGTCGAGCAGGCCCTGCTGGCCAACGATGCCTTGCAGGCCGAGCGTTTGCGCATGGCTGAATTGGAAGGCCAGATGAAACAGGCTATGAGCACAGGGTTGCCCACCCTTGATCTGGTGGGAGACTGGACTCGCTCCAGGAATCCGGCCATGGCACTGGATTCCACTTTCGGAGGAGGTGGAGATGGAGGATTTGCACCTCCACCCGGCTCTCCTGATTGGTTTCATGACTGGCTCGGTGGTTTTGGCTCGCTGGTTCCACCGGCTTCTGAAATTCCCGCGCAAAGTTTCATGCGCGCCAATGTGAACCTGTTCTGGAAAATTAACCCCATGTTAATTTCCGGAGCCATGGGTGCCGCCCGTCAAGGTATTGACCGGCAAATCCTGAATGAAACAACCATGGAAAACAGCACCACCGAAAATACCATGGTGGCTTATTTCAACATCATCAAATCAGCCGAAAAAATTCAGGCCGTGCGGGCCCGGCTTACGAATCAAACTGAACTGCTGGATATCATGCGGATGCGTTACGACCTGGGCATGGCCACCCGGTTGGATACGCTTCAGGCAGCCGTCACTTTGGCCAACATTCGTCCCCAGTTGAATATTGCCGAAGCGGATTTGATCAACCAGGGTGCCCGCCTCAACGCCCTCATGGGACGCCGCCCCGAAGCACCCCTTTCAGTGGTCAATGCCCAGACTGTGGAAATCGATATCCTGGATGACGCGGTGGCTCTGGATCTAGCCCAACACCGTCCCGAACTGGCTGCTGTTGATGTGCTCACGGACATCCTGCGCAGCAACCGCAAAGCCCAAAAAGCAGAAAATATGCCTTACCTCACCGTGAACAGCTCTTATGGTTACGTGGGTGTCGAAACGGGAGAAATTTTCGTCGATGGTCACGATTCCTGGAGCGCGGCAGTAGCCCTGAACATTCCGATTTTTGACGGAATGCTGAATCGTGGTCTGGTGGCCGAAACCGAAGCCATGATCCGCCGCACCGAAGCTGAACAAACAGGAAACCGGCGTCTGGTTCAGGTTCAAATGCTTGAACTTCTGGCCAACCTGCGCCTGGCCCGGGGTGTGCTGACGGCCGTCGAACTGAATCAACAACGCAGCGAAGATGTTCTTGAAGAAAGCCTGCTCATGCTGGAAATGGGCAAAATCAATTACCTGGATGTTCTGGTTTCCGAATCAAACCGCGCCGAAGCCCGCAGCAATGTTATCGACGCCCGCCACGAAGTGCTGGCTCTGTCAGCATCCATGAAGCGTGCCCTTGGCTATTCCCCCCTTATTCCCTTTAAAGCAATACCCGGTTTGGTGACGGAGGTTACCCCATGAAAATCTTTGGATTAAATACTCACAACAAGAATGCTTATTGGGTTCTGGGATTGCCTGTCATCAGTTTGTTTCTGCTGCTTGGCGGTTGTAAAGAAGAGCAGGAATCAGCACCAGTCCCGGAAGTGCCCCGCAATGTCAGGGTATTGGAATTATCTCCCAGCCAGTTGACCGAATATTTTGAAATTTCCGGTCCCATGGCTCCTGTCAGAGGTGCTGTTCTCAGTTCTCAGGAATCTGGACCGGTGGTGGATTTAGCTGCTGCCAAAGGCCAGGAAGTGGCTAAGGGGGAGATTATTGTAGAACAGGACCGAACCATCTTACAAGCGGACATGCAGTCCGCGAGTGCCAATCTGGATGCCCAGAGCTACAACGTTGACAAGGTCCGTAAACTGAACAAAGCGGGCAAAGTCAGCCGCATGGAATTGCTGAATGCCGAAAGTCTTTATGAGCAGGCCAAGTCCATTGCCGCCATCAGCCAGGAACGATTTCAGCGAGCTGCCATCCGGGCTCCTTTTGACGGAGTCATCGTTGAACGATATGTGGAGTTGGGGCAACTGTTGATGCCTGGCCAGCCTGTGGTGCGCATCATCGATCCTTCCCGCTTGAAACTGGAGGCTTATCTCACGGACCAGGAAGTTGCCTGGGTCAAGGTGGGGACCACCGCTCTGGTGAACATGGGCCAAAACCGCGGCACCGCTTTGGGAACTGTCACCTGGGTTGGACTGGAAGCAGACCGCATGACTGGTAAATTCAAAATGGAATTGGAAATCCCCAACCCGGACGGGCATTTGCGCAGTGGAGTCATTGGCCGGTCAAAAATTGCCAAGAACGTGCTGGATGGCGTTCTGAGCATTCCGCGCGATGCCGTCATGTACTCTCGTGCCGGTACTTCCGTGTTTGTAATAGAGGGTGACAGGGCTTACCAGCGCCTGATCAAACTGGGTGCCGATCAGGGCGCCCTGGTGACTGTGGACAGTGGCCTCATCCGCGGTGAAAAACTGGTGGTCAGAGGACACCGTTCACTGCGTGACAGCAGCCTTGTCACCATCACCGAACAGTCCACACGCAACGATGGCATGATGCCTGAAGACTCTGCTGAACTTCTTCAGGAATCGGCAACCACGGAGGGCGAGGGATGAAGCTCACCTCAGGAGCCATTAAACGCTATCCGATGATTTTCGCATTTATGCTGATCATCGTTCTGCTTGGTGTGCGGGCCTACATGGACCTGCCCCGTGAAAGTTCTCCCGATGTGAAAATTCCCTTTGTCTCGGTGGCGGCTCCATATGCGGGCACCAGCCCCGAAGACATGGAGAATCTGGTCACTCGCAAACTGGAGCAGCAGCTCAAAGGTGTGAAGGATCTTAAAGAGATGAAGAGCATGTCTGCTTATGGCATCTCCGTCATCAGCCTTGAATTTGATTCATCGGTGGACATCAGTGATGCCCTGCAATCGGTCCGCGACAGAGTGGAACTGGCCAAACCTGATTTGCCTGCCGATCCCCGCAACGACTTGATTGTTCAGGAAGTCAGTGCCTCTGACATATTTCCCGTCATGCAGGTGAACCTGTCCGGTGATATAGATCTCTTTTTACTCAAGGAACTGGGCGAAGATCTGCAGGAAGATCTGGAGCAGATTCCCGGAATTTTGGCCGTAGATTTGATGGGCGGCATTGAGAATGAAGTGCAGGTGGAAGTGGACCCTGAAAAACTGGTCTACTACAACCTTGCTCTGCTGGATGTTCAGGATGCCGTGGCCTTGCAGAACATGACCATCCCCGGTGGCAAACTGTCGCTGGGCATGTACGATTATCAGGTTCGGGTGCCCGGTGAAGTGGATGCTCCGGAAGAAATTCTGGATTTTGTAGTGAACCCCGGCATCGATCCACCGGTGTTTTTAAGAGATGTGGCCACGGTCAAATTCGGCATCAAAGACCGCGAGACCATCAGCCGCGTTGGCGGGGTGGACGCAGTCACGCTTTTGATCAAGAAGCGCAGTGGTGAGAATATCATCAAGATCGCGGAAAAAGTTCGGGCGGTCATTGAAACGGAAGCTCTGGAATATCCTGCCGGCGTGAAGGTGGCCATTGTCGCGGATCAATCAGTTCAAATCCGCAACATGGTGACCGAACTTGAGAACAACATTCTCAGCGGATTGCTGCTGGTGGTATTGGTGCTGTTGTCCTTTTTCGGCCTGCGAAATGCCGTCTTTGTGGGCGCCGCCATTCCCTTTTCCATGCTGATCACTTTCATGGTTTTGAAAGCCATGGGCATCACTCTGAACATGGTTGTTCTGTTCAGCCTCATACTGGCGTTGGGTATGCTGGTGGACAACGCCATTGTGATTGTCGAAAATATTTACCGCCATCGGGGTAAAGGCAAAGGTGCAGACGAAGCCGCTTCATACGGAACCAGTCAGGTGGCCGGCGCGGTGATCGCCTCGACCCTGACCACGGTCTGCGCTTTTGGCCCGATGATTCTTTGGCCGGGCATCATGGGTGAATTCATGAAGTACCTGCCTATTACGGTTATTATCACCTTGCTGAGCTCCCTTCTGGTGGCCTTGGTTTTCAATCCGGTTCTGTGTGCCAGATTCATGCCAGTGCCTAAATCCGGCAAGGAAAACGAACTGCTGGGTGATAAGATGATCCGTTTTGGAATGGGCATTTACCGCCCTGTTCTCACCTGGGCACTTGGCCATCGTGTTTTGGTTTTGATTGGTATCACTGGTCTTCTCATTGGCACGGCCATGGTCTTCAGTGTCTTCAATCACGGGGTTGAATTATTCCCGGAAACCGAGCCCCAGATTGCCGCGGTGAATATTGCCGCCCCCAGTGGAACACGCATTGAGGCCACCGACCATTTTGCGGAAATTGTGGAACTGGAAGTCGCAAAAATTCCTGATTTAAAGGCCTATAACACCGTTGTGGGGGTGTCTTTTGCCGACCAGCTGGGTTCAGGGCATCCGCCATCTCATCAGGCAACGGTAACCATGGAATTTGTGGATCTTTTGGACCGAAGCACTCCTTCAAGTCAATCTTTGGAAACCCTCCGGGGTAAGATATCAGGACTCACCGGAGCCACCATCACGGTGGAAAAACAGGAAGAAGGACCACCTACGGCCAAACCCATCAATATCGAAATTTCCGGGGACGATTTTGATGTGCTGGGTGAAGTGGCCGGTCTCATTCAGGAACGCATTCGCAACCTGGAGGGTCTGGTGGATATTGATGATAATTATGATCATGATCTTCCCGAACTGAGAGTTCTTCCCGACGTGGAAAAAGCCGGGCGTTTCGGACTGCGGACTTTTGACATTGCCGGCACTCTGCGCACTGCTTTACATGGAGCCGAGACAGCGAAATTCCGCAAGGGTGAAGACGAGTATGACATCACCGTGCGCTACGCTGCTGATTTCCGTGGCAAAGTCGAAGATCTGGAAAACGCCACGGTCTTTTTCGAAGGCAACACCATTCCTGTGTCTGCTTTCGCAGAAGTGGAGTACGGAACCGGTCTGGCAGCCGTGCACCGCATCGATGCCCGCCGTGTGGTCTCCGTCACTGCTGATGTGGTGACTGGTCAGAATGAACAGGCCTTACTGGCCCTGGTTCAGGAAACTTTGGCTGACCTGCCGCTTCCCGCCGGATACACCTTGAGTTACACCGGAAAAAGTGAAGATGAAGCCGAGTCGGTTGCCTTCCTCAGTGAAGCATTCAGTATTGCCATCATGTTGATTTTTGTGGTGCTGGTCAGTCAGTTCAGCTCTATCACCGTTCCTTTGGTGATCATTTCCAGTGTGGTGCTTTCCCTTATGGGTGTGATGACGGGGCTGATGGTCACCGGGACTCCCTTTGGCATCATCATGACTGGAGTGGGGGTTGTTTCCCTCGCAGGTATTGTGGTCAATAATGCCATTGTTCTGCTCGATTATATTATCCAGTTGCGGGAGCGGGGCATGGATAAAGTTGAAGCCATCATGATGGCAGGAGAGACCCGTTTCCGGCCTGTTATTTTGACGGCCGTGACCACTATTCTGGGCCTTATTCCCCTGACAACTGGTATGTCCATTGATTTTGCGGCCATCTTCAAGGCTGATTTTGGAAATGTCCTAATTGTAGGCAGTGATTCCAGCCAATATTGGGGTCCCATGGGCGTGGA
>JAOZJV010000185.1 GCA_029935695.1 Candidatus Krumholzibacteriia bacterium
CTGGGCATCAGGCGCTGGATTCTGCTGCTGCTCAGGGTGCTGGCTATTTTGGCCATCACCGCCGCCGTTGCCGGTCCCCGCTGGGGTGGTCTGGCTGCCGATGCTTCAGGGGCGCGCAGCGTAATTTTTGTGGTGGACACCAGCGCCAGCATGAACACCCGGCAGGAAAACGGAACCCGTCTTGAAGCGGCCAGGTCAGCCTGCAGCAGCATGATGCAAACCCTGCCCGGCGAAACTTCCGTTCAAATTGTCATCGGTGGCAGCCGCACTCAGGTACTTTTTGGCGACTGGCTCCCGGTGGGCACCGGCGCAGTGGCGGGCCTGACGGCCATCCGGCCCACTGATGGTGCTTTTGATTTGAGCGCCGCCGTCAGGGAAGTGGCGACTTTGGTGGCCAAGGCCCCCAGTCAACCGGTGGATGTGGTCATTATCAGTGATTTTCAGGAAAACTCTCTGCCTGAGGGATTGAAAACCACCGCGCAGCAGCTGCTTCAGGCCGGGGAAGCGCGCATCATCATCCATCAGGTGGGCGAGGCTTCCCCCGGCGGGGGCATCGAGGATATTGTTTTGCCCCGTCGCGCTCTGCAACGCAGTGAAAATGCGGAAATCCAGGTGATGGTCACCAGCAATCTGCCCGATCAGGTCTTCACCCTGGAAATTGACGGCAACCACGTGGCCGAGGCCGTGCTGGCCGAGCCCACCAATATTCCCGTGGCCCTGGAGTTCTCTCTTTCAGTTCCTGCTCCTGGTCTGCACACCGGATATGTGCGCAAACCCAGCGATGCTTTCGCGGCCGATGATCAGCGGCCCTTCGTGCTCACGGTGCCGCACTCTCTGCCTGTGCTGATTGTCCATGGCCAGGACCGCGCGGTGGATTCCAACGCCGGTCGCGGGGGATGGCGTTATCTTGCCGAAGCTCTTTCTCCCGGTGAATCGGGTGGTATTTTCCAGGTCAGGGTTATTGAAAGTCATGAATTGACCAGTGGTCATCTGGCAGCCGCCACAGTAGTCGTCTTTGTGGACCCTGATCCTTTGGGCCGGCGTGCCAGCGACAGCCTGGGCAATTGGCTGGAAGCCGGTGGTGTGGCAGCCTTCATGGTGGGCGAGCCCACACTTCAAAGTTATCTCGATTCTTCTCTGCTTCCTCTTTTGGGGCTGGCCTCCGGTGCCAAGCCCATGTTCAAAGAACCCGGGCAGGAGCAACGCATTGCCGTCATCGATTCCGAACATCCCGTCTTTCAGGGGCTGGGACCCGAGGCCATCACCACTTTTGAAGACATCACCTGGAGCCGCTGGCTGAGGCTGCCGGCCCCCGAGGCGAGTGTGCTGCTGGAATTGGCCGACGAATCGCCCATGCTGCTGAAAGGTGAATTGGGCCGGGGCCACTTTGTGCTGATGCCCTTCAATCTGTTGCCATCTTCCAGTAAAATTTCCATCAGTCCCATGGCCCTGCCGTTTTTTCAGCGACTGGTGTCCTGGCTGGCCACAGGTGGTTTGCACGGAGCGGCCGTTAACACCGAAGTGGGGCAGCAGGCATCCATCACCCCGGCTTCCGGAACATCTCCTGGAGCCCTGGAAAATGCTGAGCAACTGCTGATTTTGAATCAGGACGGGCAGCCCATGCAAACCGCCGATTTGGTGTGGCAGGGCGATGCTCCCCGATTGGTGGGCCAGGTGCTGGATCATGCGGGATTTGTGACCTTTCTCTCGGCTGCAGACACCCTCGGCATGGTGGCGGCCCAGATTCCTGCGGAAGAATCGGTGATCGGTCTTTGGAAACCTGAAGATTGGGCCCGGCAGCTGAGTCTTTTTGATCTTGAGGTGCGCGGGCTTCTGGAGGCCGGGCAGACGGCTGAATTTGCGGCAACTTTGAGGGGACGCAACCTGGCCCCATGGTTTTTTGGTCTGGCATTTTTACTGCTTTTAACCGAACTTTTCGTGGGCAGAGGCTCCGGGGCCAAGGCCACCGCAGCCTGAAACGAATCAATTACAGGGAGTCCGGCAGATGTGGAATTATTCAGATAAAGTTTTCGAGCACTTCATGAACCCGCGCAACGTGGGTGAAGTGGAGAATCCCGATGGTGTGGGCGAGGTGGGGTCCATGGCCTGCGGCGATGCCCTGCGCCTGACGTTTCGTCTCGATGAGGCCGGCCTCATTGCCGAAGCCAAATTCCAGACCTTCGGCTGTGGCAGCGCCATTGCTTCCAGCTCTGTGCTGACGGAAATGCTTATCGGCAAGTCCCTGGAAGAGGCATCCAAAATCACCAACGAGCAGATCGCCGAAGAGCTTGACGGACTGCCTCGTGAAAAAATGCACTGCTCGGTGATGGGCCGCGAAGCTCTCGAAGCAGCCATGATCGACTACTACAAACGCCTGGGCCGCGGAGTGCCCTGCCACCTCATCCAGCAAAGCACCATCATCTGCCACTGTTTCGGCGTGACCAAGGACACCGTCAAGGAAGCCATCTTCAACCATCGTCTCGAGACCATTGAAGATGTGACCAACCACACCAAGGCCGGCGGTGGATGCAAGGAATGCCATCACGACATCGGCGATCTGCTGCGCGACTGCTGGGATAAAATTGAAAACGGTGAAGACACAGGCACTGCGGCTGCTGAAGGCAGTGGCGGGTTGCAGGCTCTGGGCGCCATGCCCCCGAAAGATGCCGGTCCCAAACCTGTGGACCACAAACCCGAAGACGCGGAAATCGTGGCCCGCATTCAGGACCTGCTGGATGAAGACATCGCCGTGACTCTGCGCAATGACGGGGGCGACATTGAATTTGTGCGCTTCCTGGACAATCGGGTTTATGTGCGGCTGACCGGCTCCTGCGCCGCCTGCCGCAGCTCCGAAGTGACCATCAAGAATGTGGTGGAGGCCAAGCTTAAAGAGTTCGTCGGTGAAGATCTTCAAGTTATCGAGGTGAACCAGTAATGAGTGGCAACCGAATGAATCTGATGGAGGGCATGCCCCCGCTGCCGGAAAAACCCATCTATCTGGACAATAACGCGACCACTGCCGTGGCCCCTGAAGTGCTGGACAGGATGCTGCCACTGCTGACCGAACACTATGGCAACCCGTCGAGCATGCACTCCTTTGGTGCCCGCGCCGGCGATGCTGTTGCCGAGGCCCGGCAGCAGATCATGGCCCTTTTGGGTGTCAGCCTGAGCAACGAAATCGTGATGACCGCTGGTGGCAGTGAGAGCGACAACCTGGCCATCGTCGGCACTTTGCGGGCCAATCCCGAGAAGCGTCATATGATCACTACCACCGTGGAGCATCCGGCGGTGCTGGGCTTGTGCCGGGATCTGGAAAAGCGCCATGATTATGAAGTCACATACCTTAGGGTGGACGCCGAAGGGCGTCTCGATCTGGACGAGCTGCGCGACAGCTTGCGCCAGGACACCGCTGTGGTTTCGATCATGATGGCCAACAACGAGACCGGCGTTTTGTTCGACGTGGAAACCATCGGACAGATTGTTAAGGAAAACGGCTCGGTTTTTCATGTGGATGCGGTGCAGGCGGCGGGCAAAATTCCTTTGGACATGCAGAAAAGCTGCATCGATCTGCTGTCAATTTCCGGCCACAAATTGCATGCGCCCAAGGGCGTCGGCGCTCTGTTTGTGCGCAAGGGCACCAAAATTCGCCCCCTGATTGTGGGGGGACACCAGGAACGAGGGCGCCGGGCCGGCACCGAGAATGTTGCTTCGGTGGCAGGGTTCGGCATGGCCTGTGAACTGGCCCGCAATGGCATCGAACATGAAAACACCGTGGTTCGTGGCATGAGGGACCATCTGGAAAAGCTGCTGCTGGCGGCCATTCCCGACAGCAAGCTCAACGGTGAGGCGGACAATCGTCTGCCCAACACCACCAACATCAGTTTCAACTATATTGAAGGCGAAGGTATTCTGCTTCTGCTGGACAGGGTGGGCGTGGCCGCCAGCAGTGGTTCGGCCTGCACCAGCGGCAGTCTCGAACCTTCCCATGTGCTGCGGGCCATGGGCATTCCCTTCACTCAGGCCCATGGGTCCATCCGGTTTTCTCTGTCCCGGTACAACCAAATGGCAGAAATGGATTACGTGGCCGCTGTTCTGCCACCGATCATTGAGCGTCTGCGCATGATCACTCCCTTCAATGAGAAGCGTGCTACTTTTTAGCCTCTGAAAGATTTGATGAGTCAGCCAATCAACGTGCGCGAAAATCCTCAGGGATTGTTGCGCACAGCCTTTGAAAACAACCACACCGGCGAGGGCCTCTTCGAGGCTGTTGCGGCGGTGGAGTCTGCCCTGCGGGGCCATCCTGCTGCCAGCGATGGCCCTTTTTTATTGTCCGGGCTTAACGGCGGTGCGACCACGGCCCTGCTCGCGGCCTGGAATCAGCGTCACGGGCGCAATGCTCTGCTGGTGACTCCGGACCGGGAATCAGCCGAACAGCTGGCCACCGATCTGGAAGTATGGCTGGGCGCCGGCACCGTGGTGCATCTGCCCCAGCAGGAAGTTATGGCCTTCGACCGCAACTCTCCCGAGCCCGCTCTGGTGGGCGATTTTCTCGAAGGATTGCACCGTCTGCGCTCAGACAATCCACCTCTGGCGGTTACCTCGGTGTATGGCGTGCGCCACCGGGTGATGGCTCCCGGCAGTCTGGACCGGGCTGTACTGAACCTGAAGGTGGGCGACCGCATCGACCTCGATGAACTGGGTGAGAAGCTGGTTCAGCGTGGTTATCGTCCCGCCGGCATGGTGGCCAAAGTGGGCGATTTTGCCCGGCGCGGGGGTGTATTCGATATTTTCATGCCCGGCGACGAACCCGTGCGCATCGAATTTTTTGATGATGAAATTATCTCTGTGCGTTGGTTTGAAGTGGAAAATCAGCGCACCACTATGCGGGGCGAAGAAGCTTTGATTCTGCCGGTCAGTCACCTCTTTCTGGATGACGACGCCCTGCTCATGTGCCTGTCCCGTATTGAAGAGGCTGTTCAGGCGGAAGGCTCTGACGTCAATCCCGACTTTCTGGATGATCTGGAAGCACGGCTTGAAGACCGCCTCATCGATGATGGTTTGGAAAGTTTTCTGCCCTGGTTGGGGGCCAGTGCCACAGTCAGCGATTATCTGCCCGATGGCACCACGGTGATCTGGATTGATCCGGCCCGGCTCAAGGTTCAAAGCGAACTGCTGGACAGCGAGCTGCCCCGACTGCGCCAGGGCCGCCTGGAAAAAGAGCCTGTGCTGCCGGAAGTGACCCAGCTGGTGATCCCCGCCGAAGATCTGCGCCTGACGCGCATGTCCCATGTTTTTCTTGCCGACTCCTGGATCAAGGGCGACAAGGATGCCCGCTGGCTGGGCTGGAAACCGGCTGGCAGTCTGAATCTAAAAACCAGTGGCCAGACTTTGTGCGGGGGCGATGTCAAAGTGCTGAAGGATGACCTTCTTCGGCGTGAAAAAACCGAGCAAACGGTGCTGCTGCTGTGTGATAACCAGGGCCAGAGCGACCGGCTTCTGGAACTCCTTGAAGATACTGAAGGCGATCCTTGCAGAACCTTTCCCCAGGTGGCTCCGCTGTCGGCCGGATTTGACTGGCCCGCGGCCCAGCTGGGTGTTCTGACAGATCACGAGTTCTTCGAGCGCTACCGCCGGCCAGGCCGTGTGCGCAAGCGCAGCAGTGGTTTGGTCAAGGAACGGGCCTCGCTGAAACCCGGCGAGTTCGTGGTGCACATCGAATACGGAGTGGGGCACTACAAGGGTCTGCGGGTGATCACCGTCGAAGGTGTGCAGCAGGAATGCCTGCTGGTGGAGTATGCCCAGGACGCCAAAGTGTATGTGCCGGTGGAGAACATTGACCAGATCGAGCGGTACAGCAGCGACCAGGGCGCCAACCCGCCTTTGGCCAGACTGGGCTCGGGCAGTTGGCTGAAAGTCAGGGGCAAAGCCGCCAAAGCCATTCAGGCCATGGCAGCGGAATTGATCGATCTGTACGCCACCCGGGAGACGCGCCCCGGCCATGCTTTCGCTTCGGACAGCCCTTTGCAGAAGGCCCTTGAAGACTCTTTCCTCTTTGAAGAAACCCCGGACCAGTTGACGGCCATCACCGATTTCAAGCACGACATGGAAGACGCCAAACCCATGGACCGCCTGGTGTGCGGTGATGTGGGCTTTGGTAAAACAGAAGTGGCCATCCGCGCCGCCTTCAAGGCTGCCGACGGGGGCAAGCAAGTGGTTATTCTCTGCCCGACCACCCTGTTGGCCCGGCAGCACGGCGAAACCTTCAGTGAACGGTACCGCGATTTCCCCGTCAGGGTGGAGACCCTCAGCCGGTTCAAGACCCCCCAGGAGCAAAAAGTCATCCTGAAGGCTGCGGCCGAAGGCAAAGTGGATGTTCTGATCGGAACCCACCGCCTGCTCTCCCGCGACGTAAAGATCAAGGACCTGGGGCTGCTGGTTATTGATGAAGAACAGCGTTTCGGCGTGCGCCACAAGGAGCGTATCAAGGAGTTGAAACGGGTGGTGGATGTGATGACTCTCAGCGCCACGCCCATTCCGCGCACCTTGTATCTGGCCTTGATGGGGGCTCGGGACATGAGCCTGATCAATACGCCGCCCAGGGACCGGCAGCCCATCCACACCGAACTGTGCGCTTTCAGCAAGCAAACGCTGGTTGAGGCGATTTTGCGTGAGTTGCACCGTGGCGGGCAGGTCTTTTTTGTGCACAATCGGGTGCAGACCATTGAAGGAACGGCCCAGCTCATCAAAAAACTGCTGCCCAATGTGCGGGTGGCCTGGGCTCATGGTCAGATGCACGAAGATCGTCTGGAAACCATCATGACCGACTTCCTGGACCACCAATATGATGTCCTGGTGACCACGACCATTATCGAGTCGGGGCTGGACATGCCCCGGGTCAATACTATTATTATCGACCGGGCCGATCGTTTTGGCCTGGCTCAGCTGTACCAGCTGCGGGGCCGGGTGGGTCGCAGCAATCATCGGGCTTTTGCCTATTTGATGACTCCTGCGGGAGAACGCCTGACCCCGGAAGCCCGCCGCCGCCTGGCCGCACTGGAAGAATTCCAGGCCCTGGGCTCGGGTTATCACATCGCC
>JAOZJV010000186.1 GCA_029935695.1 Candidatus Krumholzibacteriia bacterium
TCAGCTCCGGGGGGACACTACCGGCACTGTGCTTCACTTTGGTGAACGGGATGGTTCTGTGCAGCGCCGCCATCAGAAGCTCATTGACGAAGCTCCATCGCCGGCGGTGAATGAAGATCTGCGCCAGCGCATGGGAGAGGCCGCCGTTCGCCTTGCCAAAGCTGTAGACTACACCAGTGCAGGCACGGTGGAATTTCTCCTCACCGAAAGTGGCGATTTTTTCTTCATGGAGATGAACACCCGCATCCAGGTGGAGCATCCCGTGACCGAAATGGTCACGGGTGTG
This sequence comes from Candidatus Krumholzibacteriia bacterium, assembly GCA_029935695.1. Classification (GTDB taxonomy): domain Bacteria; phylum Krumholzibacteriota; class Krumholzibacteriia; order LZORAL124-64-63; family LZORAL124-64-63; genus LZORAL124-64-63. The sequence goes on from JAOZJV010000186.1 coordinate 287, forward strand.
GATCTGATGAAATGGATGATCAAAGTGGCCGCTGGTGAAACTTTTGATTTCACCCAGGAAGATATAAAAGTTCAGGGCCACTCCATTGAGTGCCGCATCAATGCTGAAAATCCCGAGCGGAATTTCATGCCCTGTCCCGGCCGTGTTTTTTATTACCACGCACCCGGCGGACCTGGCGTGCGGGTGGACACCCATATTTATTCCGACTATTCGGTTCCCCCGTATTATGACTCATTGCTGGCAAAGATTATCGCCCATGGCAAAGATCGTGAGGAAGCTGTCGCAAGGATGCGAAGGGCCCTGGCTGAGTGTGTGTTTGAAGGCCTGCCCACCAGCACGCCGTTTCACCTCGAGGTGCTGAACAATCCTGTCTTCCTTGCGGGGAAGGCCACGACGAGTTTCCTGGAAGAGGAATTATCTCATCTGCAGGAGGGCTTGCGTGTCAGGGCGAAAATCGAAGAAGCGTAGAAGCAAAAAGAATCAACCCTGGTACCAGGCCGGTTGGCTCAGTGGATTGTTGCTGGTGGCCATTGCCGCTTTTCTGGGCTTGTCCCTGATTGGTGGAGTGGGCTCCTGGTGGCTGTTCAGCGATGGTGAAGCGGTTGAATTTTTTGACGCCACCCATCCCGGCGGCATTGTTGGTTCACCTCTGAGCGTTGTTCTGCATTTGGTTTTTGGCGAAATCTGGGTTTGGTTTTTTCCAGTCTTTTTGGCTGCCACCGGGATGGCTTTTCTTCTGGGGCGTCCCTGGATCATCCGACCCTGGATTCTGCGGGCTATTCCTCTATGGCTGGTGACCACCAGTTGGCTGGCCCAATCAGGCCTCGGGCTGGCTCTGGAAACCCGCACCCGCCTCGGCGGAGCTGTGGGCTACTATGTGGCCCTGGGTTTTGAGCGTTTATTTGGCACTGTTGGCAGCATTATTTTTCTCTCGTTGCTGCTCTTTCTGACCTTTATTTTTATTTTCAAACCCTGGCTGGGTTGGTTGATGCCAATGTTGGCATCCCTTGGGCAGGCCCTGTTTGCTGGTTTTCGTGCCATGGGTCGAATGCTGCTTTGGCCTGTGCATGCAGCCCAGGATGCTTTTGAAGATTTTGCCCAAAAACTGGATGAGAAAAAAGCAGCCAGGGCGGAGAAAAAGAGCCAGAGGGAGGAGCAACGCGCTGCCGTTGCTGCAGACGCCAATACTTCTGAAGACAAGGAGGAGTCTCTGCAATCACAAACCCACCCACGCCGGCACCATACTGCTCCTGCTCCTGAATCAGTTGCCAAACCCCAGGCTGTGCCTGATGGACCCGTCACCGATGAATTGGTTCTTGCCGGAGCTTCTGGAGAATTTATGGGAGATGGCGAGGCCCCGGGCCCCAGTGGGGAAACCGATTTTGCGTCCGCCACCCGGAAAAAGAAAAAACCCAAAAAAATCAAGGGTCCCATTGTTCTGCCCGGCGTGGAACTTTTGACTCCTGGAGACCCGGACAACATCATGATCTCCACCGAGGAGATGGACGCCGCCGCCGATCTTCTGGAAAGCACTCTGCGCAGTTTTGGCGTGGAAGGCCAGGTCAAGGATGTGCGGCCCGGTCCGGTGGTCACCACTTTCGAATTCCAGCCAGGTCATGGCATTCGGGTTAACCAGATCGTGCAGCGCAGCGATGATCTGGCTTTGGCCATGCGCGCCCGTTCCATCCGCATGGAAGCGCCCATTCCCGGCAAAGCTGCCGTGGGTATTGAGATTCCCAATCATGTGGCCAAGATGGTTCGTTTGCGTGAGGTCCTGGAACTTCTGAGTGATGAAAAACGTAACCCTCTGCAAGTTGTTCTGGGCAAGGATGTGGTGGGCCGCCCCGTGTCCATCGACATCGCGGCCCTGCCGCATCTTTTGGTGGCCGGTAGCACAGGCAGTGGTAAATCCGTATGCCTGAATGCCATCATCAGCAATTTGCTGCTGACCAATGACGCCAGCACTCTGCGCATGGTGATGATCGATCCCAAAATGCTGGAAATGAATGTCTACAACGGCATCCCGCACCTGCTGCTTCCGGTGGTCACCGATCCCAAGGAAAGCCTCAAGGCCCTGCAGTGGATGGTGGCTCAAATGGAGTACCGTTATCGCACATTGGCCAAATGCTCTGTGCGCAACATCCAGCAATACAATGACAAAATTGCCAAGGGTGAAGTCAATGACGATACCGGCGAACTGGTCACCGAACCCATGCCGTATTTCCTGACCATTGTGGACGAATTGGCCGATCTCATTTTACAACTGGGCAAGGACCTGGAAGATCTCATCACCCGTCTGGCCCAGAAGGCCCGGGCCGTGGGTATTCATCTTATTCTGGCCACCCAGCGACCCAGTGTTGATGTGCTCACCGGTGTGATCAAGGCCAACATTCCCTGCCGCATCGCCTTCCGTGTGATCCAGGCTAACGATTCGCGCACGATTCTCGACACCAAGGGCGCCGAACAATTGCTCGGCCATGGCGATATGCTCTACCTGCAGCCGGGCCGGGCTTTGCCGGTGCGGGTGCACGGTTCATTCATCGATGTGGATGAATGCGAAGCCATCGTTGCCCACTGGCTCCAGTACAGCGGCAGCACCGATGAAATCAGCCTCAATGAGAAGCCCGAAGGCGGCCTCATGCACACCGGCGATGACGATCTCTATGAATCGGCCATGCGCATTGTGGTGCAGCACCAGAGTGGATCCACCTCATTGCTTCAGCGACGGTTGCGCATTGGTTACACCCGCGCCGGTCGCCTGATGGACATGCTGGAAGAAGCAGGCGTGGTTGGTCCTTTCACCGGCAGCAAAGCCCGTGATGTTTTGATTGGACCGGAAGATTTGCCCGATGCCCATGAAGGGGAAGGGTGAGTCCGATCATGAGCAGCAGATCTGACCTGAAAGTCTATTGCGCGACTCTTGGTTGCGATAAAAATCTGGTGGATTCCGAAGCCTTGCTCGGACGGTTTGCACTGCATGGTGTGCAGGCGGTGAATGATCTGGATGATGCTGATATCTGGGTGTTGAACAGTTGCGGATTTATTGATGCCGCCCGCAGTGACAGCGAAGAAACCCTGCAGTCTCTCATCGATTATAAAACCACCCAAATTCTGGTGGTTTGCGGTTGCTGGTCCCAGGAGCACGGGGAAGAAATTCAGGAAAAATTTCCCGGGGTGGATGTGGTCGCAGGGGTGGGGCAATTTGATCGGGTGGTGGCGGCTTGTCTTGGCACGGCTGATGAAGCACTTGCCGCTGAACCCTCCGCTTTGGTTTCCTTTCCCATGGCAGGCAAACCTATCGTTTCTGATCCGATGGAAGCCAACTACACTGGCCTGGTGGATCGCCCCTTGCTGACACCGGGACATCTGGCCTTTGTGAAAATCGGAGAAGGATGCAATTGCAACTGCACCTTCTGCCGTATCCCCATGATTCGAGGCAGGCAAATGAGCCGGCCCATTGAAGAACTGGTTCGTGAAGTGCAGGGCCTGACCGGTCGCGGGGTCACCGAAATTCAATTGGTCAGCCAGAACACCAGTGATTTTGGACGCGACACCGGTGAAAACCTGCTGGATCTGGTCACTGCCCTCAACAAAGTTGAAGGTTTACGGAACATCCGTCTCCTGTATTTGTATTCCGGATTGGTGTCGACTGATGATCTTTTGCGTTTGCTCGATCTGGAGAAGGTGGCCCGGTATTTGGAATTGCCCATCCAGCACGCTTCGCCGCGGATTTTGAAAGCCATGAAACGGCCGGGTGGGAGCAAATCCTCACCGGAGTTTTTCAAGAAATTGCGCCAGCATCACCCGGATTTGGTGCTGCGGTCCACGGCCTTGCTGGGATTCCCCGGGGAAGAGGAAGAGGATCTGGAAATCCTGGCCGATTTCCTGGCCGAAGTGGAATTTGACCACTTGGGGACCTACCGTTATTCTCCGGAACGCGGAACACCCGCGGCTGATCTGCCCGACCCGGTGCCGAACGAGGTGATTTTTGATCGCGAGGCCATCATTATGGATTTGCAGTCGGATATTGCTCAACGCCGGCAAAGTTCCCGACTGGGTAAGGTTTTCGATGTGGTGGTCGATAAGATCATTGATCCGTCAGATGAGGATTCAGCCGACGAAGTGGAAATCCTGCGGTCCCTTCATGAGGGCCACTGGTTGAATTCCGCAGAAAGTGATGATCCCTGGGATCTGGTTGAAGAAGCTGGACCCGTGGCCATTGGACGGAGCTATCACTACGGTTACGATCTCGACGGTGTTGTTTTAATGCCGGGACGGAACCTGAAACCCGGGCAATGGTTGCCGGCCGAATTCAGGGCAGCCACTTCCTACGATACCTGGGCCCAGCCGCGCCAAGGGGCCCAAAGCAATGAAGGACCAATAAAAAGATGAGCCATCTTTTCCAAGAAAAATCTGATTCTCTCCGCATGGTTCTTCTTCTGGCCAGCTTTCTGTTATTCAGCGGGACAACGGCCCTGGCTCAGGATGATTCCATCCCCACTGCTTCGCCTCTTTCCCTGGCTGCGGGTGCTGAAGCGGACACGGTGCGCAGCAATGTTTGGCTCACCGAGGCCCTTATGGCTGAAATCGTCTCTTCCACGGCAAAGGTTTTGCCCGCACCACCGGCTGCCATCCAACTGATCCAAGAGAGAACGACCATTGAGGACGATCTCTACATGGATGCTGTTGTTCGGATTCTGGGTGGACTGGGCTACGATATATACCTCAGCGATGAAGATCCCGCCCGGCAGGCTGCCGTGGATTGTCTGTACTCTTATTATGTCCATGGGGTAGAGTTGAAATATCCTGAGGTTGGCCGCACGCTGGGTTTGTGGCGCCAGTGGATTGATCGTCAGATGATGGTTACCGTTCAAGTGAATGTGACCATGGCCAATTCCGGACGCCTGCTCCTGAGTGATCGCGTCCAGCGCCGTTTCAGTGACCGGGTGCCCGATGACGACTTCGATTTTGTGGATTCTGATCTGTATGAATTCACCACCGCCGAAACCTCGGAAAGTGGCTGGAAAGGCCGCATGGAAGAGATTGTTGTACTGGCCACTCTGGCTGGCCTGGTGGCTGTTTACTTCGCCAACACCGGCGATTAATCCCTGATAGACCGGAACCTCATGCAAGAGGATATCCGGGGAGGAATCCGTGAAATTCAATTCTGCTCATGCACGCAGTTGGGTCATCGTCTGGTTGGCTGCCATTATCCTCTTAATGGCTGTGGTTTTTTCCGGCTGCGGTGCCGGCAATCCTTTTCCCACCGGATCGTTCGAACGGGGCGCTCTTTTCAAAGAGCAGGAAAAATATCCCGAAGCCGTCAGTTCCCTGGAAGCCTTTGTGCGCCACAATCCCACCGACACCCTGGCTGCCGAAGCTCAGTTTTTAAAAGGTGAATCCTACATGGATATGGAAGAGTATCCTCTGGCCATTGTTGAATTTCAAATTCTGGCCAAGGATTATCCCACCAGCCCAAGGGTTGAAGATGCCATGTTCCAACAGGGAAAAGCATATTTCCTGCAGGTCGGTCGTGTGGAAAGAGACATCACCGGGGCCCACGAAGCCCGTCTGCACTTTCTGAAATTCAGCCAGCTTTATCCCCAGTCCGAGCACATGGACGAGGTGATTACCACCATGCAGGACATCAGTGATCTGATGACTCTCAAAAGGTTGGAACAGGCCCAAGTGTTCCATCAATTGCACAAACCCAATGCTGTGGTCATGATTCTCGGTGAGGTTCTGAAGAATGAAGCCAACAGTCGTCTGCTGGATCGTGTGTACTGGGAGCGGGGCCAGGCGGCAGAAATAGTATTGAAGCTGGATCTGGCCGTGGAAATGTATGAAACCCTGGTGCGTGATTATCCCGAAAGTGAATACCGGGATGATGCGGCCGACGCTTTGCGTGAATTGAACAAATATTTTGATGAGGAAGATGAATAGCCATGCCTCTGGCAGTCCTGGGTGGATCTTTCGATCCTGTTCACTGTGGTCACGTGGCCATGGCCAACCATGTCCTGCAGTGTGGACTGGCCCGGGATGTTCTGGTTATCCCCGCTTTTAATTCCCCTTTCAAAGCTGGCACCGGCGCTTCTGCCGAAGATCGCCTGGAAATGGTCCGTCTGGCCTTTGAAACCTGTCCGAATTGCTCTGTTGATGATCGCGAAGTGAAGCGTGGGGGATCATCCTATATGGTCGAAACCCTTGAAGATTTGCACCGTCAGAACCCGGATCGTTCCTTGCGGTTGATCATTGGCGCAGACAATGTCGCTGATTTCCCCCAATGGAAACGCTCCGCAGACATCTTGAAAATTGCCGAAATTCTAGTCATCGGTCGTCATGGCAACGCCGAAAAAATCTCCAGCGGACCTTCCGCTTCCTTCATTGTTGCACCTGCTTTTGACCAACGGGTGTCATCCACTGAAATACGTGCTATCTTGGCATCGGGTCAACCCGTTGCCGGGCTTCTGCCTTCCGCCGTTATCCAGCACATCCGGGAAAACGACCTCTACAACTGAAATATCCTTTTGCCCTGATCGGATGGTTCGTTTTGTCTTTGATTCTCGTGGACGGTTCTGCTCTTTTTTATCGCTCCCATTTTGCCTTGGCCCGCAGGCCTTTGACGGCTCCCAATGGTGAAACCACCTCGGTGGTTTTTGGTTTTCTGAATGGCATTCTCCGTCTGATTGAAAAATACCAGCCTGAAAATCTGGCTGTTGTTTTTGATGTCAAAGGTAAGAATTTCCGCCACGAAATGTATCCTCAATACAAAGCCAACCGGAAGCCCATGCCTGAAGAGCTGGCGGCT
>JAOZJV010000738.1 GCA_029935695.1 Candidatus Krumholzibacteriia bacterium
TTATTTCAATGGCCCAGTATTCATTAATTTTTGTTTCAAGAATCAAGTCAATTTCTGCCCCGGCCGATGTGCGGTAAAAGAAGGGGCGAACATGATTTGGCAAGATTCCAATAATATTATCAATCACAAATCCTTCCCAGCTTTTACCCACTACCGGGTGGCCCAGCAGTTGATCGTGACTGGGGATCTGAAGAAGCGCGTGCAATATTCCACTGTCACGAATATAGACCCGGGGAGATTTGACCAGGCGCTTTTTGGTGTTGCCATACCATGGAAGTAATTTTCTAACAAGCAAGAGGTCGGTCATCAGATCAACATATCGGGAAACAGTCACACTCTTCACATCCAAAGAACCAGCAAGTTTGGAAGCGTTTAAAGTTTCACCTTGCACGTGGGCAAGCATTGTCCAGAATCTAAAAAGAGTTGTTGCTGGAATTCGTGGGCCCAGCAAGGGGATATCTCTTTCCACATAAGTGAGAATAAAATTTTGGCGCCACTCAGTGCTCTGTGCATCATCAAAAGCTTCATAGCTTTCAGGAAAACCGCCGCGAAACCATAATGACCTGAGCTGTTTTGGTGTGAGTGCTTTGACCTCTAATGGATTTAGTCCCGTCAGTTCCAGATAGCTTATCCGGCCAGCCAGACTTTCAGAGGATTGGCGCAGAAGATCATGTGATGCTGAACCCAGCAAGATGAAACGCCCTGTACCTTTTCCTTCTCGACGGGCTTGGTCGATCAGTCCGCGCAGTGACATGAAAAGATCTGGATAACGTTGCACTTCATCCAAAATAACCAGCTTATCAAAATGGTCACTCAAAAAAGCTACAGGGTCTTGAAGTTTGGCTAAGTCTTGCGGTTTCTCAAGATCGAGATAAATACAGGGTTTGTCCTTGGCTATTTCCAGGGCCAAGGTTGTTTTGCCCACTTGGCGGGGCCCAAGAATAGCTACAGCGGCATTTCGCTGCAGGCCACTTTCAATAATGTTTGTTAATGCTCTTTTGTACATGATTGTAAAATTAACATGAAATATTAAATTTGCAAGGTAAAACCACACAGAACGGAATAAATCATTCCCAGAAAAAGTCCCTTTTTCGTCCCACGTTGGGACCCAGGCTAGACACAATTAAACTTTTCCCATGGATTTTATGATACAGTTCCCCCTTCGGTCCCGACTCTTTTGGAACAACACAAAGCGAGAATATGAATTTCTGATTGAATTCGGCCCTATTGGGGCCAGAGCTATCACAGCAGTAATATCCTTGGCCCTAACCCAAACCCCGACTTAGATTTGCCCCATGAATCATTCACACCGCAACGCCAATCTTCTTCTCCTGCTGGCCTCGGCCATCTGGGGATTCGCTTTTGTGGCCCAGCGCATGGGCATGGACCACATGGGCCCGCTGTATTTCAACGCCATCCGCTTTGCTATCGGCGCGGTGGTCCTGCTACCGGTGTTAATCTTAGGATTACCAGGACAGAAACCAGCCCCTCTGTTTGTAGGACAGCGCAAACATCTCCTACTCGGTGGTCTGCTCACAGGCGTCCTTATTTTCGGCGGATCCTCCTTCCAACAATTTGGAGTGGTCTACACAACCGCGGGCAAGGCCGGATTCATCACCGGTTTGTATGTGGTCTTTGTGCCACTGCTGGGTTTGCTTGGCGGCATGAAAACCCGTCGGGAAATTTGGCTGGGTGCGGGGCTGGCTGCCGTTGGCCTGTATCTGCTTAGTGGAAAAGGGTGGGGTGGCATCGCCCTGGGAGATGGCCTGGTGCTGGTGGGTACTCTCTTTTGGGCCACCCATGTGCTGGTGGTGGGATGGTTGGCTCCCCGGGTCAATCCGTTGGCCCTGGCCGTGATGCAATTCCTGGTTTGCAGTCTTTTGAGCACCACCGGGGCTCTGTCTTTTGAAGAACTGCCCCCCGGCGCCATCAAAAATGCCGCCATCCCCATTCTCTATGCCGGGGTCCTGTCGGTGGGTGTAGCGTACACTCT
>JAOZJV010000187.1:0-3603 GCA_029935695.1 Candidatus Krumholzibacteriia bacterium
GCACTGACCCTGCGCTTTGCTGGCGCATGCCATCGTATCGGGTTTTTTCTGCCACCCGGTGAGAACCGTCAACGATTTCAAAACCAAGGGGGGCAACGGCCATTTTGAAGCGGCAGTTATAGTAGAAAACATCCAGGCCAATGGTGCGACCGTCGTGCTTTTTCTCCAGAAAAGTGGACCGGAAATCCCAGCGTGTATCGTCTTTCATGGGCCGACTGGAGTATTCGATGGTGTGGCCATCGGCGCCGAGGCGGTAACCCACGGTCAGGTCATGGATTTGAGTGGTATACTGCCAGAGTCCCCGGTTGAGAATTTCCTCAAAATGTGAGCGGTGCCGGGGGCCATCCTGAATCAGACGACTTTGATCAATGTGAAGCAGGGTTTGGGAGAGGAAGAGTTTTCGCCGGGCCTCAAATGCGCGGCGCAGATCTGCTGCGTCGAAACTGATCCTCAGCAAATCCCGGACATCGCTGCAGGCAACCACTTCTTCCAAAGGTTTGACATGATTCCGGCCTATTTCCGGTAGACTGTCAATAGTCGCATCCAAATAGATATCTGCCTCGCGCAAATATTCTTTGGCCTTGGCCAAAAGCTGGGGCATACGCACATCATCGGCCTGGGAATCGATGGCGTGGAAGAGGCGACTCAGTTCCAGACGGTATGCTTCGTTATCTTCCCTCATGCGCCGGTAACTCAGCCGGGTCAGATGCAGAAGGCGCGAGCGTTTGAGGGGGAAGTTGGGATCAAGGAGAGGGTGGGCGGTGTGATCCACCGCCCACTTGTCATTTTCGATTTCAACAGAGGCCTTTGTTTCTCGATGCATTCGGTCCAGATGCCCTCCGTTTAAGTTCCTTTAGATCCGGTCCAAAGCCTGGGCCATGTCCGCTTCGATATCTTCATAGGATTCACAACCCACGGCGATGCGAACAAGATCATCGGTGATATCGGCAGCCAGGCGCTCGGCTTTTGGAATACCCGCATGGGTCATGCTGGCCGGGTGCTCGATCAAACTCTCAATGCCACCAAGGCTGACAGCCAGGGCCGGCACTTCGCAGCTGTTGATCAGGGTCTTGCCGGCTTCCAGTCCACCTTTGACACCAAAGCTGAAGACGGCACCGGGGCCGCGCATCTGCTTTTTGCCCAGCTCGTACTGGGGATGGCTTTCCAGGCCCGGGTAACGGATCCACTCAACTTTGGGGTGGTTTTCCAGGAATTTGGCCAATTTCATGGCATTTTCCATGGCCCGGTCCATGCGCAGGCCCAAACTCTTGACACCGCGCAATACCAGCCAAGCCTGATGGGGATCCATCGTGCCCCCAATATTATAATGGACTGCCCGCAATCTGGCGAGTACATCCGCATCTTTTGCCACGACCATGCCGGCCACCACATCGGTGTGACCGTTGATGAATTTGGTCATACTGTGCAGAACGATGTCCGCGCCCATTTCCAGAGGGTTCTGCAGATAGGGAGAGGCGAAGGTATTATCAACCACCAACAATGCGCCACCGGCATGAGCGATCTCGGCGCAGGCTGCGATGTCGGTCAATTTCAGCGTGGGATTGGCCGGAGTTTCCACATAGACCAATTTGGTGTTGGGTTTCATGGCTGCAGCGACGTTTTCGGGGTTGGTGCTGTCCACAAAGCTGCTTTCGACACCAAAACGAGGGTATTCGTTTTCCAGAATCATGCGGCTGGGGCCATAGAGGCTTTCGGTGGCCACGATGTGAGTATCGACACCCAGGAAAGTAAGGTAGACCATATTCACGGCAGCCATGCCAGTGGCCGCGCCCAGGCCGCCAATGCCGCCTTCGAGTTCAGCAATGTTCTTTTCCAAAGCCTCGGTGGTGGGATTGCCCAGGCGGGTGTATTTGTAGCCGGGCTCGCCGCCGAAGCAGGCCGCGCCGTGGTCCGCGTCGCGGAAAGCAAAGGTGCTGGTTTGGTAGATGGGAGTGGCGACGGCACCGGTGGCCGGATCGATGTGCTGACCGGCATGAATGATCTTGGTGTTCATGCCGCGTGTGCTGATGTCCTTCATTTTTGGACCTCTTTCTATTGGGCCGGTTTGGTGCCGGTCTATTTTGGAACAGGGAATTGTAATCGGGGGAAATATGCACTCTGGAGGGTGGTTTTTCAAAGTTTGAAATGCGTGAATGCCCGGTGAAATAGTGGGACTGGGGGCAAAAACAAGGTTTTTACCCCAGCCGATGGAACAGAGTGAAACTTACTTGATGAGTGAAAGTTTGAGAACCTGATGCTCATTTCCGGTGATCGCCCTCGCAAAATAAGTTCCTGATGCCAGGGATTTGCCATGATCATCGCATCCATTCCACTCTGTCTGGTATTGCCCCGAGGAAAAAATTTGGGAATCGACAAGGGTGCGAATTCTCCGGCCATTGATGTCATAAACATGAATACTGATGACAGCGGAATGATCCATTTTGAAATGAATAGTCGTGGTGGGATTGAACGGGTTGGGATGGTTGGGGCCCAATTGGAAGGGTGCGGGTTGCAGGGATGGAACAGTAGAAATGACAGTATTGGAATAACCAGGTGTGGGGTTTTGATAAGTCGTCCATTGGGCGCCACCGTCTGGGGTACGGCCCTCACTGATGTCGGCAGTTTGGAGTCCGAAGTCAATGGCATCAACGAGCTGATTACCGCCGGCAAATGAATCAAAAATTCCAATGGATTCACCGGATGCATTCAGTTTGAATGTGGTATGTAAAGGACCGTTTTCCGGATCACTGTCACACCACACCAGAAGAAACCCACCGGGCTCCAGGGAGACCGCAGGGAATTCCCATTTGGTGGTGGCCTGGAGATTATCTGTCAGATACATGCCGCCCAGATTGACTGTTTCATTGCCGGTATTGAAGATTTCAACCCAGTCCTCAGGAGTTCCGGTTTCATCCTGAATGCCGTTAATGTTCATAGCCAGAAACTCATTAATGCACAGGGATGGGGGGGGAGGAAGCTGATTAATTTCAAGAACCCAGGGAAGCAATTCCTCCACTTCAAGAGTGCTGACTTTTGCCAGCTGGTAAAAAAGAGGGAAGTTCTGTCCAGAAATATCATCCTGATAATCATATTCGGCCATTTGCCAGATGGCTCCTGATGCCACCAGATCGTTATTGGTTTCGTAAGTGGCAATCATGGTCATGTTGTCGGGTGATGAGCCGCGATACAGGTTGAAACCGATACAATCTTCTTCACTTTCAGTGCGCCAGTTCAAGCGGACGGATTCATCACTCACATCGGTTCCCAAAAAATTACTCAATTCAACGGGGACCCGGTAGCTTTCCAGGAAGGAATCGAATTGGGTTGTGATGATGGGGAGACGCTGCTGAAGCCATGCGGCGACATCATTAACGAAGGCATTGTACTCTCCAGCTCCAAGTCCCCAGCGTGGTAGGTGGCGCACCATTTCGGGGGTCTGGTTTGCAGAGATTTCCATGAGTCTGTTATGGAGGGCCTGTTCTGAAAATTCACTGCTCATCAGCTCTTCAAATCGGTTTTTGAAGAGAATTTTAAATTCACTGTTTTGCATGAGACCCCGGAAAGGAGAGGCCCATTTGATGCGGTTTTCAACTGATCCGGAAT
>JAOZJV010000187.1:3613-7079 GCA_029935695.1 Candidatus Krumholzibacteriia bacterium
ACGACAGTTGCAATGGACAGAAAACGGAACAAATCCGCATTCAGATTGTCATCCAAAAAGATTGCATCCTCATCGTACATGATGACTTGCCATGGGGCCGTGCCCAATTGCAGCATCGTGATGTTGGCACTGCTTCCATTGTCAGCCGTGGCTCCCAGAATGTTGATCAAAAGCCAATCAATATAAGTGGATAAATCCAGGTTCGAAGTGGCATAGGTGAACCACTCGTGCGAGTCAAAATCCTGATCTTCTTCACATGAATTGAGGAATATCCACCAGGAAACTCCCACACCCTCAATGAGAGATCCGTCTTTGATCATGTTGAAGCCATCGTCATCGAGTCCATGAGTGTGCTCAATGAACTCCCCGTCAAGGCGTTCGCGAAGGGTCAAAAAGCCAAAGTATTCATTGTTAAGATAGACCACGACATCTCGGCTGCGGCTGCCAAGATGGCCGAGATCCATAAACATCCCTTCAGCAAAAACAGAATTGAGACATTTGCTGGGCCAGCGCCCGGTTCTGGTCAGCAGCCTTTGAAAGGAGGAAGGGGCTCCATTAAAAAAATCATATTCTATTGAATCTGATGATCCATAGTCATCGAAATAGAACCGCAATCCCTTTTGGTCCACCCGCCGGCTCCAGCCCCCATTAATTCGCAACCCGATCTGTTCGGTGATGCTTGGGCTATTGGACCCATCATAGAGTTGAAAAACGCCAGGTCTTTCCCATTCTTCTCCATGCTGTAAACAATTTTCGTTCAGGCCAAAAACATGAATACCCGAATCAGGATCCCAAAGATTGACAGGCGCTGTGATAATGTTCAACACAGGCATTTCGTGGATCAGGGGATTCAAGGGCATCAGAGGAGAATAGTCCGCTGTGACCAGGGTTGTTTCTGTGGCTGTGTTGATGAATGCAATGGTCAACGGGTCCAAATTGTCCCAGGTAAGATTCAAGCGCCAGGTGGAAGGGTTGATACTTTCCATGCCGATGGGAGAATCAATGGGAGTGATGGTTTGGTCAGCGCTGAAGGTGACAAAAAGGCTGCCCTCGGGAATATCCGGATTGACCGTGACATGGGCTATTTGGCGGTGGCTCCATGTTGTTTCGATGGTAGCTGGGGCGGTTAAAGCCGAGTTATTGGAAAATAGCAGAATTATAATTGAAAAAATAACTATCGAATGACGCACGAATATCCCCTGTTTGACTGTTTTTCAAAAAACAGACCCAGTCTCTCCAAAAAACCTCCACGAACAATTGTAACACATTCTTGTCCTTGGGTGTGGTGCGGAGTATTATTTCTTACATGATATCTGTTGAGAAGTTCGGGTCCCATTTGCAATCTGGAGGTTCCAATGTTTTCCCCAAAAACCAACCATCTGTCCCGGATGGTTCTACTCATGGCAGTTCTGATTATTTCCGGTGGAACTTTGGCAGGCACAGATGCCGACCCCAAAACCTGGAACTACATGCCCTCCTCCGAAACCGGCACCCAGGCTTTCATCACCACCAACCCAACCTACGACGGCCGGGGCGTAGCCGTAGCCATCCTCGACACCGGCATTGACGCCTTCGCCCCGGGCCTGCTGCAAACCAGCACCGGCCAAACCAAACTCATCGACGTGCGCGATTTTTCTACCGAAGGTGATTGGGAAACCTTCATCGCCGTCCGCGACGAATCCGGCACCGACGATGCTCCCGTCTTCGCCACGGAAGACGGCCTGCTCTTACGCGGTGCCCAGAACCTCCCGGTGCCCCCTGCCGGCGACGCAGTGGGCTACCCCGTCTATATCGGTGAAATCGCCGAAAAAGACTTCGTCAACAACTCCGACGTCAACGATCTGAACGACGACGGCGACACCAGCGACCGTTTCGGCTTCATCGTCTACGCCGCTGACCGCGCTGCAGTGGAAGAAGCAGTGGGCATTGGCGCTGGCTACGAAATGCTCTCATCCCTGAATGATACCGCCAAAAAAACCATCGCCACCGAACGCCTCTCTTCCCATGTCTGGGTCGTCATCGTTGACACCAATGGCAACGGCGATCTTTCCGACGAAAAAATGCTTCGCGACTACCGCATCAACTACGATGCCTTTTCCCTCGCCAGCGACAACAACCCGGACAGCCGGTCGCTTATGGCCTGGGAAGTGAACGTCATCACCAACGAAGATCACCTCGGCGCACCTGAAGCTCCCACGGTGGAATTCCACTTCGATGACGGCAGCCACGGTTCTCACTGCGCTGGCATTGCCGCCGGATTCGAAGTCAGTGGCCAGGAAGGCATGCACGGCGGAGCTCCCGGCGCCTGGTTGCTCTCTCTCAAATTGGGCGACAACCGTTTGGCTGGCGGGGCCACTCGCACCAGCAGCATGAAAAAAGCTTACGAATATGCAGCCTCCTTTGAAGAGAAATACGGCATCCCCGTGGTGATTAACATGAGTTTCGGCATTGCCTCGGTTGAAGAGGGTGACGATGCCATGGGCGGTTGGCTTGACGACCTGCTGGCCGATCATCCCACTCTCTATTGTTGCACCAGCGCCGGCAACGAAGGCCCTGGCCTTTCCACTGTTGGCATTCCCGCCACTTGTGCCAGCCTCATCAGCTCAGGTGCTTATCTCTCGGTGGAATCAGGTGCCGATTTGTACAGCGGTCGCATGAGCCGCAACACTCTGTTCAACTTCAGCAGCCGCGGGGGAGAGACCGCCAAGCCCGATGTGGTGGCTCCCGGGTCTGCTCTCAGCACCGTGCCCGGCTTTATTGATGGCATGGCCCGTTTCAACGGCACGAGCATGGCTTCACCTCAAACCGCAGGAGCGGTTGCCTGCCTGGTGAGCGCTGCCCAGCAGGAGAACATGGACATCCATTGGGGCATGATGATGCGGGCCCTGATCGCCGGTGGCACCAAGGTGCCTGGCTTGAGTCTGACCGATCAGGGTGGTGGGCTTGTCACCACCGGCGCCAGCTGGAATGTCCTCAAAAAACTATCCGCCAGCAAAAGTGCCCACCAGGTTCTGCGGTATGAAATCGAAACTCCCTGTGTTTTCCAGGATGATGGATTGAGCAGCGCAGCCTACTGGCGCACTCCCGGCGGCGCGCCTTTTGCTCCTGAGAAAATCACATTCACCGTGCATCCGATCTTCCACCCTGATATGGGTCCCGACGCCATCGATTCTTTCTTCCGCAGTTTCAGTTTCAAGAGTGAAGCGGGCTGGTTGAAGGTTCTGTCGGGCGATCGTTACATCCGTGGCGACATGGGCATGACCGTCACCTGTCAGTACAAAGAGAAAGATCTGGCCAAGGCTGGTGCTTACAGTGCGCGCATTATCGCCAACCTTGATGGCGGCGACCTGAGCGGGTTGGCTGGCCGTGAATTCTATCTGTGGAACACCGTGGTGATTGGCGATCCGGTGGGCCCTCACAGTGGTTACACCAAAGTCTACGAAGGCAAGGATCTGGCCCAGAGTTC
>JAOZJV010000739.1 GCA_029935695.1 Candidatus Krumholzibacteriia bacterium
CAGGGATTGCATATGTTTTTCCTTTGATCCGGGTTATTTTTGACGCACTCACATTATACGAAAAAACCACGAAACCCGCAAGGTAAAAAGAGCAATAAGTTTAATAAATTCAAAGAATTACGAATTATCAATTTAGCCCGCAAGAACTAGTTATTCACCCAAGAATTCTGCGGTAGCCCACCATTTATTCTACCCTCGCGGCAATACCAAAAACGCGATCACCCGAAAGCACAAGTGCTGCTTCCTTTTGGTTATGTCTTAACTTGTTCCTGGTTTTTTGAAGTTGATTGTAGTTCCACTAAGTCATAGGTCCAAATCCAACAGAATAAGGGTAAACAAATAATTGCCGGCCAAAATTTCCCTTGGAATAAGGGTGCTGATGAAAAAGCCAAAAATGGAGAAGAGATCAGACTAACCCAAATTCACCGCTGGAAATTGAAGCCCAAAGACGAGTCACAATTTTTGCAATCCCACTGGACCCAAGTCCCTGCTTTTAACCGGCGCCTTGCCAAACTTCTACAAACCAAACAGTTGATAAATTGGCGACCCGAGTGCCGAATGGCTAATTGCGGTACAAACTCTTGACACTGTCGAAGCTTATATTTTCTGTGGCAACCACCGTGCAGTCGCCGTTAATCTGAGCAGCAGGGCCCTCAATAATGCTAATCCCCGCCATGATAAACTCTCCGTCATTTGTTAGCATGGCAGGATAGTCCGGATTGATGGAGCTTGGTGTTGTACCATGCACATAAAAATCAACCGGCCCAAGATCTGAGTCCATATACATAATTTCCAAAGCGACCAGTGGTGTGGCGATTGTTGTTGGATAAGGTGTTCCATAGCCAATGATCATGTTGTTCGGAGGGCCTGGAAAACAAACCATGGTGTAAAATTGGCGACCGAGAACCATCGCATCTCCTGCGAGGTCGATACCACATTCCCAACCATAAAGAAAATCAAAGGATGGGTTGGCCAAGATGAGGTACATCATCACATGGTCATTTGGAGCAATTCCACCCACACAATAGACATCTGCACTTTCATCGAAATATAGCCCTACACTGTTTTCACCTGAATCGATTACCGCTGAAGCGCTGGAGGCCACAAAGAAAGTTAGAATTATTGCGTATATGGTCTTCATGTTTTCCCCATTTTTAACTAGTTGTCAGGTATCCATTCCACCAAATTAGTCTAGTTGACTCAATGCATTCCGAAGCCCAAGAAACAACGCAATCACCAACCCGGTCACTACGGCAAGTATTGCAGCCCGGTTATTTTGTTTGTCTTCCTTAGAATGAAACACCAGCTCAATTTTTTCTATATCCGCTGCACGGACCTCCTGTTCCCAACGGCCATAATTAGGGTCACCATTAATGGTGATAGCCACTGGACTAACGGAGACAACCAGGCCCATCAAAGACTCGCCGTTGGTTAGGAGGAGCTTTACTTTTTCTCCGATTTTTACCTGGGGAATTTTGTCATTTTGCACAGCAGGTGACTGTGGCAAGCCTACAGGCTTTAGAGAGGAACACCCTGTCAATAAAATCAAAAATATTCCAACCCAAAGCTGTCTAAACCTCTGCAATATTATCTCCCTCACATCCCACAATACTAGCGGTACAACGCTTTAATTCGTGACAAACTCGTATTCTCAACCGGGACAGATCCGTTGGACAATAGACCAATCGCCTCTATTTCAGGCCTGCCGTATGCACCCCCGACAGCTCGTACTTCAACCGAAAAATCATCTGAAACACCAGACAAAACACCCAAATCCAGAAGAACAAAATATATGGACTCCCCTTGGTCTTCGCATTCGAGTCCCCAAAATTCACAGAATGCAAAATCCGGGATCGCCCCAGTAGCTAAAGCCTCCCCGGGCACATTGATTATGTGCGTTAGGCCTCCAGAAGAAAACGTCCATGTCGAATTTTCAAACTGAATTCCATAGGTATCGAATGAAATGATGTCTGACGCCGACAGAACT
>JAOZJV010000740.1 GCA_029935695.1 Candidatus Krumholzibacteriia bacterium
GGCCAAGTTTGAGCTGGGAGCGGAAATCCTGCAGGTGGAGTTGGACCCGCGGCATGATGTGCTGTGGAATCCGGCGGTCGGGGCCGCACCTACGATTGGCCTGATGGCGGCTTATCCGAATCCCTCCCGGGGCAACTATATTGTTTTCCAGTACTGGCTGGCAAAGACCTCGCAGCTGGAACTGCGGATTTATGATGTCATGGGGCGGCAGGTGGCGTCGCCTGATCTGGAACCTGATGATGCGGGGTTGGGTGAGTGGGGCTGGGATGTGACGGGTGATAATGGTGAGCGGATTCCCAGTGGGGTTTACTGGGCCGCGCTGTTTGTCGACGGCGAGCGATCAGTGACCAAATTTTCCGTTATTCGCTGATCGCTCCGGTCGTTTTTCTAGCGGCCTTCCCAGGTGGTCAGGAAAGTTGTGCCTTCCAGGTCATACTGAAATTCGGTGGCGTGGTCCCATTCCTTGCCGGACTCGATATCCGAAATGACCCGGCATTCCGGCAGGCCCAACTCGAAGCTGTCGAGTTCCGGCAGCAAGTGGGTCAGCAGGGAACCTGCCACCATATTGGCCATCTCACCCAGCACATCAAGGATTTCAAACTCGTCATCTTCCATGGTGTATTCCCGCATCATCATCGCGCCGGCCAGATTCAGGGCCATGCTGACGGGCATGATCAGACCGACCATGGCCGGAAATGGTTTGTAGATCGGCAAGCGGGTATAGAAAACGGATTCACCAGGCTCGAACACTTGCTCACCAGGGACCGGGAGAGCCTCCATGAAGGCGGCATTCTCCATGATTTCTGAGATGGCCTTGCTCATGGCGGTGTCGACCTTGTCAATGGTGATGGTCTGCATTAAACGTCCTCCAGGGCTTTGACGGCGTCCAGGCCTTCGGCAACGGTCATGGGGTTAACGGGTTTTCGCAGGACCGCACAGGCACCCATCTGCAACAACTCGTCTTTGCGGGCCTGATTGCCTGAACTGGTGATGACCATGATGGGCAACCCGATCAGTTTGGGGCTGGTGGTGACCCGACGGATCAGTTCGCGCCCATCCAGGACCGGCATGTTCAGGTCGGTGACCAGCAGGTCCGCGCCCTCGGCCTTGAGGAGATCCAAAGCCACCTTGCCGTTTTCGGCCTCCAGGAATTCCACATCTTCTTCGATGGAAATTTCCAGACATTGTCGGATGAACATCCGGGCCGTGCCCGAATCGTCAGCGATCAGGATCTTCATTCTTCAGTCTCCTGGTTGTCTCCGAAGAGGGCCTGGGCGATGGCGTTGAATTCAATTTGCACATCCAGGGCCATACCCTCGAGTCCACTCGAATCGATATCGACATATTCCCGGTAGCCGGAATCAAGTTCATACTGCATGTCGTCGACACCGGTGCCGATGCCGAACATCATGGCCAGCATATCGGCGGTGTGGATGACGTAGGACATGGCCCGGTGGTCGGCCGGAGCATTCTGTGGGGCGTGGTGAAACTGGATGCCGGCGACCAGGGCTTCGGGCATACGCCAGTGGTGAGCCAATGCCTGCCCCACTTCGCAGTGGTTGGTGCCGATCGCCCGGGATTCCACGTCCAGGTGATCGCCACCCTCGGATTCGTCCTGGAGGCGGGCCAGATCCACCTGGGAGTCCGCCAGATAATCGGAAATCATGGCTTTGCCGATGTCGTGCAACAGACCGGCCGTGAACGCGACACCGTCACTTACGAGGCCGTTCGTCCGGCGGGCCAATTCGCGTGAAGCCAAGGCAGTCCAGAGGCAGTGACGGCCCAGGTCGCCCCGGTTGCCGTGATAGCCGGCCAGTTCGGCGTTGAAAAGTTTGCCCGCCGAAGAGGCCAGGGCGATGCCGATCACCTTGGTTTCGCCCAGGAAAGCGAGGGCATCCTTGACGGTGGTGACTTCCCGGCGCAGGCCGAGGGCGGCCGAGTTGACGGTCTTGAGCACGTTCACCGTCAGGGCCGGATCGGTTTCGT
>JAOZJV010000741.1:0-1083 GCA_029935695.1 Candidatus Krumholzibacteriia bacterium
CGGACCGGACAAAACGTTCATTGGACCGGAAGAGCCATATAGGCATTCTCAAAAAATACAGCTCGGAATAGTCGGTGTTCTTCCATGCGGGAATAGTGTTCTGAATATTCACGGGATACATTTTCAGGGGTTGATGCACTGCGTCCATGCAGAGTTTAGTGATCGAATAGTTGTTGAAAACTGTATTTTTACGCGTAGCTATCTGGGGCTCGTGACCGATTGCCGTGAGGTTGTCGTAAGACATTGTACGGCAGAGTCCTTTGTCCCCGAATGGGCGATGTTCGTGGTTTTTTATGCCGGTAGCAGTATCGAAACAATGTTAATTGACGGGTGCAATTCGACGGCTTGGCCTGGGTCGTACCACGTGAGCGCGGTAGGTTCTGTGGAGGCGGTCGTCTCAAATTGCACCTTTGTTGGCGGAAGTGGTGTATCAGCAGGTGGCGGCGACAACATCCAAATCGTTGATTGTGAATTCTCTGGCCAGAGAAATTTTTCAATACGGTTATTGTCGGGTACTGTTACCGTTGAGCGATGCAAGATCTCAAACACTCCGACCGGCATACTAAGAAAAATATTTGGTGGCATACCACAAGTCGAGGAAGTCAGTTTTTCGAATATTGGGCGGGCCTCCTTCGGTTACAGTGACTTGGACTTTGGTTATATTCGTAATTGTGATCTTGATAAAGGAACTGAGTTCGTCGTTGAATATCGGGGGGCGTTGGCCAGTCGCACTTTGTCACCGCCGAGAAAACTACTCAGTTCAGGCCCACAGGAATTTCGCCCCGAGTTCACAAGCAGTGAAAATCATTCTCTCATAGCCAAGGAAACTCAGGGGCGTGGTCGCCGCATCCATTTCGACATGACCCACAACAGATGGGGCACGACAAATCAAGACAGCATCCGGGCTTGGGTTGAAGACGGCAAAGATCTGAAAGACCTGCCCTATGTTATTCGCTGGAATCCGATTGGGGGACGGGCGGTTTCTACTGAGAAAAAAAATCTGGGCTCAATGAAATCCATGTTTCGATAAATACAACTGAGGTGTTCAAGGGCGAGCCCACAAAACCTGCCGGCATCATTCCG
>JAOZJV010000741.1:1093-1311 GCA_029935695.1 Candidatus Krumholzibacteriia bacterium
TTGTACTCACCCACCACTCAAGACCCGCACCGTCAACCTGCGTTCAGCCCGGTCCCAATCCCCACCAATAATTTCAGCACTTACGCCAACCTCATCACCGTCCCGAACCGCCGCAAACCGCGTCAGCCGATACGCACCCGTCCGATAGCCATACCCATCACCATCATCTTCATACAAAACCCCAGTGGCGCGCCCGTCGGCATCCAGACTGACCACCT
>JAOZJV010000741.1:1321-1975 GCA_029935695.1 Candidatus Krumholzibacteriia bacterium
AGTCCCACTGACCGGTATGCTGCACCACCGGACCCAGCGGCAAGATGGCTCCCCCGCGCAAATACAAATCCGGCAAATCCGCATCCGATTCTTCACCGGCAACCAGATGCACCGGTCGCCAGACATCAGCCGTCAAAGCCGGCTGTCCAGGACGGGACTTTTCCGCCACCGCGGCACCACCAACAGATCATCACCCAGCAGAAACTGGTCATCCACCGCCCGCAGATCCGCATTCCCCGGCTCAGCGAAAAACACCGGCCGTGCCGGCGGCAGCCCTGTTTCGGCCGCTTCGCGCTGCAGGGTATAAAGGTAGGACAGCAACCGATACCGCCGCTCCAACGCACGGCGACAAGTGTCCTCAACCCGGCCCCCAAATGACCACGGCTCCTTGTCGATGTTACCCTTACCGGTGTGCCCCCGCGCAAACGGCAGCAAGGCGCCGATACCCATCCAGCGCGCAAACATCCGGTCCGAACCCGCGCCCACAAAACCACCGATATCCGGTCCCGCCAACGGCTGCCCTGACAGGCCGAGATTCAGAACCATACTGATCGACCAGTCCAGGTGAGGCCAACTGGCGGTGTTGTCGCCGGTCCAACAGGCCGCCCATTTTTGCCCGCCCAGATGGTTGGCCCGCGACAGGACAAACGGCCT
>JAOZJV010000003.1 GCA_029935695.1 Candidatus Krumholzibacteriia bacterium
AGCCGAGAATTGTGTAAGAAGTACTTGGGGGTATTTAAGTGGAAGAACGAATGGAAGCTTTACACGAACCCTGGACTAGCTTTGTTATAGAGTTTCCAACCTATCCAAGGCAAATGGTTCATGGCAGGGAGGAGAGTCAAAGGATTCTTTTCCTCTGTCCCCAGGCCGAGAACAACCCGACCGAACTGTGTCTGGCCCTTTTTGGTTCCCAAATCCTGATGCACAGGCTGCAACAGGGGGAATCCACTGAGGTTCTGGCCACCACCGGATTCATTTTTGTCTATTCAAGCGAGACTCCCAATGCGCTGCGGAGTGTTTTAGCTCGATATCAGACTATTACGAATGCCCCGGTTCTGGTGGCTCAAAAGTCAAACGTCGTGAAGACGGCACATTTCGTGACCGAGTTCCTCAACCGGGTGACCACACCTGGTTATGGCCATCCGATGGCTTTTGGTGGCGAAACTCAAGCCGTTCCCGGCATGGGTGGCACCGCCATGGAGCAGGAAATTGCTCCGATCATCAGTGATGCCGAGCTCTGGAACGAAAACCTGCCCGAAATCGTGCTGGTTGACGAAGAAGGAAATACGGTTCACGCCTCCCACAATCTTCAGGACTATCGGGCCGAGTACGCCTGCCGTTACGTGCTGGCGCACTACAACGAGAATATCAACCGCGACAAGATGGCCGAAATGGTCAACCTGTCTCCCGGTTACTTCTCGAACCTGTTCCGTTCCGAAGTGAGCATGAGTTTCAGCGATTACCTGATTCAGGTGCGTATTGATAATGCCAAGGGCCTGCTGCGCCGCTTCGACCTCTCGGTTGAAGCTATCAGCAAGAAGTGTGGCTTCAACAGCCTTGCGCACTTCTCCCGGACTTTCAAGGACCGCTGCGGTTTGTCGCCGCTTAAGTTCCGCAAGAGTCCTCACTTGGTTAGTTAGTTCAGAGCGAGAAGAGAGATAAAAAAGGCCCTCCCTGAGTCCGGGAGGGCCTTTTTTCAATGGCAGCTAACATCTACCGGTCCTAAAGTAAAAATCAACGCACCAAAGTTCAGAATTCTTGCCCCCCGGCGGGCAATTCATCCCCCAGGGTTGCGCAAACAGCCAATATATAGCAAATTTCCCCCAACCAATTCCCATACTGATCCCAATCCCAGCTCCGGCTATCACGAAAGGCCCTCATGGCCCTGGTCTCCCTCACCAACGCCACGTTCGATTACGGACGGGAAAAAATCCTCCGCGGCGTGAACGTAGCGCTGCACCCAGGAGTGAAGTGCGCCTTGGTTGGGGCCAATGGAGCAGGCAAAACCACTTTGCTTGCCGCCATCGCCGGCACCTTGCAGCTGCAGGATGGCAACCGTGCGCAGATGGGCTCGGCGAGTATCCGCCTGCTGCGACAGGAAACATCTCTTGATGTGGAAGGGGCGCGCGGGGGCCGGCTGCTTGAAACCGTGGCCGCGTCGGCCTTTGCCCGGGAACTGGAATTGGAACGCCAGTTGGCTGAACTGTCTTCCCAACTGCACGACGCACCAGAAGATCATCAAGCTGAAATGGTGAAACGTCAGGGCCATCTCCAGGCCGAATACGAACGCCTTGATGGTTACGCAGTGCAGTCCCGGCTGGAAACGGCTTTACGTGGCGTGGGCCTCAGACCCGAAACCTGGGATCGCCCGGTGGAAAAACTCTCCGGTGGTGAACGCCGCCGCGCGGCACTGGCGGCAGTTTTGCTCAGCAATGCCGATCTGCTGCTTTTGGATGAGCCCACCAACCATCTCGACCTCGATTCCTGTGAATGGCTGGAAAACTTTCTCGACCAATATCCCGGCGCGGCCATCATCGTATCGCATGATCGCTACTTTCTGGACCGGGTGGCCAAGCGCACTTTGCATCTGGACCGGGGCAAACTGATCAGTTACAGCGGCAACTACAGCTTTTACGACTCCCAAAGTGCCCTGCGTTACGAACAGGATTTGAACGCCTGGGAGCGGCAGCAGACCAAAATCAAAATCACCGAAGATTACATCCGCCGGAACATCGAAGGTCAGAAAACGAAACAGGCCCAGGCTCGGCGCAAACTGCTGGCCAAGGAAGAGAAACTGGAGCGGCCCACCACCGAGCCCGGTTTGTTCCGGTTCCACCTGCAGCCCGTGCGCTCCAGTGGTGGCACCGTGATGCAGTCCGAACACCTGAGCAAAAGCTTTGGCGACCAAACTCTTCTCGATGACTTCGGCATGCATGTTTCCCGTGGCGAACGCATCGGTATTGTGGGGCCCAACGGTTGTGGCAAAAGCACGCTGCTGAAGATGATGGCAGGCAGGATTATTCCTGACGCGGGCCGGGTCGTCATCGGTCACAATGTGGATCTTGGTTTTTATGATCAGGAGCTGGCCAGTGTTTCGGATCACAACACGGTGATTGCCGAGATCGCTTCCGTTGACCCTCAGGCTTCTCTGGGGGAGTTGCGCTCATTTCTGGGTGCTTTCGGTTTTGGTGAAGATCTTTTCGACCGTCAGGTGGGAAGACTTTCCGGTGGCGAGCGCGGTCGCCTGGCCTTGATGCGCTTGATCAAGGAAGGCCATAACACCCTGCTGCTGGATGAGCCCACCAACCATTTGGACATTCGCAGTTGCGAGTCTCTTGAAGCGGCGTTGGCCAAGTACACAGGCACGCTGATTGTGGTCTCCCATGATCGCCGTTTCCTGAACAAAATCGTGGAAAAGCTGGTGGTTTTCCCATCGGTGAAAGAAGTCGATGGTGTGGTGAAAACCTTCCTGGGAAATTATGAAGACTTCAGCCACCAGAAAGCCAAAGCACTGGCAGCAGGCGTCGGGACCACGCGCAGAAAAACTGAAAACAAACCAGCAACACCCGATACGACAACAGCTTCCGGTCGCATTCCCCTGTCCAAGAACGAACAGAAGCGTCGTCAGGAGTGGATCGATAAGGCAGAAGAGAGTATCCTGGAGCTGGAGGATGAAAAAGAGACGGTCCTGGCAGAGATGGTCAGCCCGGATTTGAGCAATGATCGCCGCCTGGGTTTGGGCAGGCGTCATACCGCCATTGAAGAAAAACTGGAAAAAACCATGGCCGACTGGGAACAGTGGAGCCTGGAGATAGAAGAAGGGATCTGAGCCAAATAATGGGTACACGCCGGGACGAAGAGCAGGGATTCAGCACCGAGAAACCACGGGATAAAGTTGTTATTGTCGGAGTTAATCTGCCATCAGCCTGGCACGGTGGCCAGGGTGGCGATGCCGATTTGTCCGAACTGGAGCGTCTGGTTGATACCGCCGGAGCGGACGTGGTGGGCCAGATAGAACAGAACCGGCACCGTCCTGTTCCGAGCACTTTTTTAGGCAAAGGAAGATTGGAAGATCTGCAGGAACTGGTGGAGCAGACCGAAGCCAATCTGGTGATTTTCGACAACGATCTTTCTCCGGCCCAGGGCAAGAATCTGGAGAAGTTTCTTGAGGTCAACGTCATTGACCGGACCGAGCTCATTCTGGATATTTTTGCATCCCACGCCAGCACCAGACAAGCCCGTCTTCAAGTGGAACTGGCCCAGCTGCAGTACATGCTGCCCCGTCTGACCCGGCTGTGGTCCCACCTTGAACGCCAGGCCGGGGGCATCGGAACCCGTGGTCCCGGTGAAACCCAGTTGGAAACTGATCGGCGTTTGGTGAACAAAAGAATTTCGGCCCTGCGTCGTCAGCTTCAGGAAATCGAAGTCAACCGTCACACTCAGGTCCGTTCCCGTGAAGGCGTGTTCAAGGCTTCGCTCATCGGTTACACCAACGCCGGCAAAAGCACCCTTATGAACGGCATCACCGACGCGAAGGTTTACGTCAAAGACCAACTCTTCGCCACTCTGGATGCCACCACCCGCAAAGTGGAAATCGACGAGCGCCGCCGGTTCCTGCTCACCGACACCGTGGGTTTTATCCGCCGCCTGCCTCATCATCTGGTGGAGAGTTTCAAGGCCACCTTGCAGGAGGTTCAGGATGCTGATCTCATGCTTCACGTGGTGGAAGCCAGCAGCGACGATCCCCAGCATCAGATCGATTCGGTGAATGAAGTGCTGCGGGAAATCGTGCCCGAGGACAAACCCACCCTCATGGTCTTCAACAAGATGGACCTGGTGGACGAAGAACTGTTCAAAAACAAGTACAGCCGGCACTTCCCCGAGGCTATTTTCATATCTGCCAAAAGCAAGGATGGCTGGGCCGAGTTGCGCGATACTATTGTGGCCCACATGACAGGTGACGAGCGCATCGTCAAGGTGGCCATTCCCATTGGCAATCTTCAGTGCCTGAGCAGATTCCACCGAACCGGCTCGGTGGTGGAGCAGACTTTTGAAGCCAACATCTGCCATGCGGTGTTGCGGTTGAAAGAAGAAGAGCTGAACCGGCTTCTCAGCCGTGAAGGGGCCACCCTGCTGGAATAATTATTGCAGAGTTGTTCAAGCGGGCCAAAATAACCCCCTCTCCATTGCAAAGGGCAATCCCGAATACCAATTGGTGTAGCGGTTTGCCATTACTAAACTCCTGCCGATCCTTCTGATTCCATAAAATCCCCAGTTATTTCCTGTAATGCAGTGGCATAGCCTTTGCAGCTCATGTTTTGAGTTTATGTGCCGATAAGTGGGGGATGAAGGAATATCAGGCCTCACAAGGAATTTGGGGGAGTTAAGACATGAAAACCATGAATTGGCGAAACAGGAAAAAATTTCCTGATCACAACGGATTCTCCCTGGTGGAGATGATGATGGTTGTGATGCTGATTGGGCTCCTGGCCGGGATCAGCGGTCCGCCAATGTTCCGCTACTTGAAATCCAACCAGATGCAAACTCGCACAGATCGTCTGGTGGCCGATATGCAGTATGCGCGAGCAGTTGCGGTTTCTACTGGCCAAACGCACCAATTCACCTGCACAAACAACAGCTACACACTGTTCAACACAACAACAGGGAATGTTGTGCGCCAGGTTAATTTTGATAATGGCGCCCAACTGGATTTGGCACAATCAGCGAATTTTTTCCCTTGGGGAATGGCCGAATCAAGGAATTTTGTCCTGTCGATGAATGACATGAGCAGGGAAATTATCCTGCTGCCCACAGGTATGGTCGAAGTGGATTACCAATGATGAAAAAAATCGAAACAAACAGAGATGGTTTCACCCTGGTGGAGATTGTGATGGTGTTGTTCATTCTGTCGGTGGGGATTTTGCCTCTGGCGGTTATTCAACACCAGGCTCGGCGGGAAGTTACCGCAGCCGACAACTACACCGAAGCGATGTTG
Source organism: Candidatus Krumholzibacteriia bacterium (assembly GCA_029935695.1). GTDB lineage: Bacteria > Krumholzibacteriota > Krumholzibacteriia > LZORAL124-64-63 > LZORAL124-64-63 > LZORAL124-64-63. Next base: position 5,294 of record JAOZJV010000003.1, read on the forward strand.
GTGGCCCAGGATCAGCTTGAGAGGATCAAGGGCATGGGGTTTGGTGCAGCCGCTCCTGATTCGGGTGTTTCCGGAAATGTCACTTGGGTTTGCCGGGTGACAAACCAGAGTTTCGGATTGGATCGTCTGGAGTTGACGGCAACATGGGGCAGTGGCGGTGAAGGTCAAACCATGACCATTGCCGATGCCGTTTCCTTGCGATGAACGGGAGAATGATTGTGGTCAAAGAATGCCAAAATAATCAAATATTTAGCCGCCGGGGCATGACTCTGGTGGAGATGATGGTATCGCTGTCAATTTTTGGTGTGATCATGGCAGTGGTTTTTGGGTTCATGACATCCACCAGTCGCTCATATGAACGCACTCGTGAGAAAGTCCATTACCAGCAATCGGTGCGGGCGGTGGTGTCTCTTTTAACGAGAGAAATCCGTTCCACAGGTTGTGATCCGGGCAATGCTGGTTTCGATGCATTTTTCACTGCCGATGGAAATATCCTGCGATGCCGGGCTGACCTCAACGGCGATGCGGATATTACCGATTTGAACCCTGATGAAGATATTACCTACACCTTCGACGCTGGGACGGGAGAGCTGTCCCGTGATAATGGAGTTGATGACCTGGTCATCCTCAGGGGTTTGACCAATTTGCAGTTCACTTATCTGGATTCGAACGGCGATGCTTTGGGGGCCCTGCCCCTGAGTGCAAGCGACCGGGACCTTATTCGATTTGTACAGATTTCCATTGTTGGTGAAACAGATGATGGAGAACCCATTGATTATCAGACCAGAGTTCTGGTCCGTAACGGATAAAGCAGGGAGACAATGATGAAAAATGAAACCCCAGAATCAAATCTTCCACAAAAGGGACCAGTGGTTGGCCGCGATGGTTTTGCCCTGGTCACCACCTTGTTGATGGTTCTAGTATTATCGGTCATGGCTGTGGGTGTGGTCTGGATGGCGTCCAGTGAGAAGAAAACATCTTTTGCTGAACAGAATCACATTTCTTCACTGTTTTCTGCAGATGCGGGAGGTGAGGCTGGCATTAATTTTGTGCGTCTTTCTTCCACACCACCGAAGATTATCAGTTACGCCGATTCCTCGGTTCATTATCAGAGTGATACAGATTTGCACGGTAGCCAGAAATATGGCTTGAAGTGTGTTTATTCCGGGAAAGCCCGGCGTCCTGGTTGGGGCATTGATTTCAAGGATTACAACTACCGCATCGACTCGACCGGAGAAGCGGCTACCCATGGTTCGACCACAGTGGAACTGGTGGTAAATCGTCTTTATCGTGAAGGGTACTAGAGATGTCCAGGAAAATCCGAAAGGAAAATATAATGAACAGCTTTAAAAAAACCATAGGGGGCAACTTGAAAGGATTCACCAGGTATCTGATGGTGGCATTTCTCTTTCTGGCACTCAATGGGGTGTGGAGTGGGGCCTGGGCTGTTTGTCAAACCCCCCTGTTCATTCAGGAGGGTCAGGTTGAAGCCAATGTCATGATTCTATTCGACAATTCCGGCTCCATGAATGAGGCCATGTATCCCCCGGAATATGATCAGTCGGTAACTTACAGTGGTGGTTATGACAATACTCGCATGTATTACATCGGCAGCGAAGGAACCTATACTATTAATGGCAGACCAGCCGTATTGATTAAGGCTCCAGGCGGACAATCCGGCCGTTATGTTGGCAATTACCTTAATTATATTTTCTGGCATGCTTCTGCTGAGCAACGGGCAAATATTCCACAAGATACTCGTATGGACGTGGCTCATGAGGTGATCTACGACATCATTGACCGCAGCAACGGAGTTAGATTTGGTTTGGCCAATTTCTATTCCAACAATGGTGGCTTCATCAAGAAGCCCTGTGGTACTGACAAGGATGAAGTTCGCGATGCGGTGAACACCATTTATGGGACCACCTGGACTCCATTGGCCGAAACCATGGAAGATGTTCTTGACTACTTCACTGGTGATAACGGACCCGATCCAATTCAGGCCAAGTGCCAGAAAAACTTTATGATCGTCATGACAGACGGATTTCCCACCAAAGATGTCAATGTCAGCGCTTATCTCCATGATGCTGATAATGACGGCAATGATCCAGGTGATTGCCAAAGTATAGGAAACTTGTCTTACGGCAACGACGCGGACTGCAGTGACCACATGGACGATGTGGCTTATTATATGCGACATAATGATTTGCGCGACGACTTTGGAGAGGATGGCGAGTCCTGGGAAGATGGACAAAATGTTGTGACCTACGCTGTTGGGTTCGGAATCGATGCCCGTCTTCTTAATGACACCGCCGATAACGGTGATGGCCTGTATTTGATTGCTTCGGATGCAGCTGAACTCTGGACAAGTCTTGAACTGGTAATGCTGGATATCATCAGCCGTATTTCTACTGGCGCGGCTGTGGCTGTGGTTTCCACCGAGCGCGGCGATGAAGACTATCTCTATCGGGGCAAGTTCATGCCTGGTGAATGGACCGGATTTCTGGAGGCGTTTGAACTTCCCTATGAAACTGGTGACATTCCCGTTTGGGAGGCAGGCTATTTGCTTTCCCAGCGCAGCGCTGCCAGCAGGGATATTTTCACTGCTGTTGATGGAGCCACCTACAATTTCACAACGAGCAATTCGTCGGACTTGAATGAGGCCATGGGTGTGACATCTGAAGAGGCTTCGGATCTGATCAGTTGGGTTCGGGGTTCCTGGGTGGAAGGAATGCGTGAACGTCCCGATGACTGGAAATTGGGAGATGTCATTCATGCCACACCAGTGGTCGTTGGTGCTCCCAGCAATTACTCAATGGATGAAAGTTACCAGATATTCATGGAAACCTGGGCCAACCGGGATAAAACCATCTACGTTGGCGGTAACGATGGAATGATGCATGCTTTTGATACTGATACCGGGGCTGAAAAATGGGCCTTTATACCCGAATTTGCCCTGCCTGTCCTGGAAGATATTGCTGATCCCAATTATTGCCATCAATACACCTGCGATCTTACTGCGTCGGTGAAAGATGTCCTGATTGACAACGACTGGCGTACGATTCTGGTCAGCGGGGGCCGTGATGGTGGAGCATCATATTTTGCCCTTGATGTCACAAATCCGGATACTCCCACAGTAATGTGGCAGCGAACCCTGGACGATGGTTTTGCCGGTGCTTCGGAAGTGGAGTTTGCCCAAATCGACAATACTCCGGTGGTTTTGATTGGATCCGGTCTGGATCCTGATGGCGAAGCCAATCTTTATGTGTATGACCTGGAGACCGGCTCTGATTTAGGTGTGAAACACCTGAGCAGTGCCGGTGCCGGCAATCGGAACAAATCAACCGGAGCCCGGGTTGTAGATATTGATTTGGATGGCAATGATGACTTGTGTTATGTGGCTGATCTTAATGGAACGGTGTACCGTTTCGAATTTGATGAGTCAACTGGGCCAGGCAGCTGGAATAGCAGTGAGCTGTATTCCGGAAACCAGGGAATTACGGCCACTCCCGTACCGGCGTTTGGTGAAGGCAATAATATTAATGTCTATTTTGGAACCGGCGCATATCTGGAAACCGATGACATTCTCACCATTGAGGATAACTCATTCTACTGTGTAATTGACCATCAAGATGGCGGTGAACACCCGAACCTGGTGGACCAGACGGGTGACATTGTCGATATGGGTGATGCCGATGGCTGGTACATTGATTTGCCACTCAGTGGTGACCGCGTCACCGAGCCGGCTGCCGTGGTAGCAGGATCGGTCTTTTTCACCACCTACATGCCCAGCAGCGAAGTATGTGAAGCGGGTGGTCATTCCTGGCTCTATCGAGTGGCCTTTAATGATGCCTCGGTTCCTGATGATGGCGAAGAAGATGGATTTGATGGTGACCGGCGCATCGACATGGGTGAGGGAATTGCTTCACGTCCTGTGGTGGATATCATCAACGAGTCGGTCATTGTTCAGTCCAGTGATGCCACCATCACCATTGAGGATATTGGACAGGTCTTTTTCAATCTGGAAGTGCAGTCATGGCAGGAAACCCATGACCATTATGAAGAAACTTACCAACCAGGTGATCTCCAATAGATGCGGTGGTGCGAGTATTGAAAGGCGTAATAATGAGAAATCGAAACAACACCCTGAAGGCGGCACGTATTCTGTTTACGGCCGTGTTGGCAGTGGTTCTTTTGTTGGCCAACGACCCGGCTATGGCCTGGGGAAAGAAAAAGAAAGAATCCAAAAATGAGCCGTCCAAGGCGGTAAATTTAGACAAACACCCAACCATGAATTTCTATAAGGGAGTGCTTCATCTTGATGTTTATGGTGATTGGCACCTTGACCAGCAACCCTTGTCTTTCAACCGCAACAGTCGCATTAGCGAAACAAGCGGGTCCAATGGCGGTACTACCCTGGTTGAAGGACGAACAGCCCGGGTGACGGCGGCAAATATCAATGGCACCCTGATTGTTCATCGCGTGACGATGATTACTCCTGACGAGATACTGGAGAGAGGTGGTTACAGCGTGGGCAAGGTCAATGGGGAGCCCGAGCTCGGCAGCTCAGGGACACCACAATAGTCTTTCAAACAAAGAGTGAATTTGGAAGCCCGGTCATCAGCGTGATCGGGTTTCCTGTTGTTTGGCAACAAGTAATAACTCGTCAATACGTTGAATTTGACCAGCAGTAAGATTGCGCAGTGATGAAGCATTTCTCAGAATTGTTTGAGCTCGGCCAGGATTCCCCAATTGCAATTCAACCATGGCTAAATTGAACCATCCGTTCACATAGAAGGGATAGTCGACAACCAGTTTTTCCAACAGGGGAAGCGCTGCGTCAAATTGCCCGGTGGCGGCGTAAGCCGAAGCCAGGTTGGAGCGGATTTGATGGTTGCCGGGACTCATCTCGTAAGCTTTTTCCAGGGCACTGATGGCATCATTCATCTGCCCGGCTTTGCGCAAGGTTGAACCGGCCTGCAACCATGGCATGGACCACTGGGGATCCAGGTTGGCTGCTCTGCGGAACGAGTCGAGGGCTTCTGCCAACTGGCCTTGTTTGTCTTGAAAAACGCCAACCCGGTAGGGAATAAGTGGATCTTTGGTGGATCGGTTAGCAGCCAGTTGCAGGGCTGCCATGGCCTGGGGCCAGGCCTCCATATCTTCCAGATAAAGAGCCAGGTGGTAGGGTGTATCGGCCAATCCGGGGCGCACCTCTTCGGCCAGTTCGCCTTTGGCCAGAGTGGTTTTAAGATCATTGCGTTTGCTGGCCCGGGAAGCTTCGTGCAGGTGCACCAGCCAGGTCACTTCCTGCGGGGCAAGGCTGGCCCAACGAGGCAGCAGGGCGCAGATGAGCACCACCGCTGCCAGCAGCCAGCGCCGCTGCCGGGGCCATTTCATTTGCCACACATAAACCAGAAACACACCGGCGCCAATGGCCAGCAATGGAACCAGGGGAATCCGGTATCGGGAAGTGGGGAAAAAAGGAACCAGGCTCAAAAAATATGTGCCCAGCATGAGGCCCATGATCAGACGTTGGCCCCCAGGCAGAAAACGGACTCCCAACAGACCCAGGGCCGCCAGCAGCGTGAAGGGAATGAAAAGCACCCGCAGGGCAGGCATCGCATGATGCCAATAGTCGTAACTGAAAATCTGGGGCAACTCATAGCCATTCCAGAAGCGGTACATCTTGCGCAGATAGTGCAGGGGCATGGCGCCGATGTTGTCACGAAATTCCTCCATGGCCCGCCTGGTCAGGATGCGTGAAATTTCCGAACCTTTGAGGTAGCGCCCAAATTCCTGTTCCAGGGGAATTTTCATGGAAGCATCGTATTGCGACTGACTCCCTTTCACAATGGGACCGAAAATTCCCTTGTGGGCTGTTTGTTGGCCAATCAGCAAGTTGATGCCGCCATTGCTGGTCAGAATGACAAAATCATCGGCCACCACCAGATTGCGCACGGTCACCGGAACAAGCATGATCAATCCCGCCAGGATAAAGGCGGTGGTCTTTTTCAATCGCAGATTAATTTCAATATTACTTTTGAAAATCAATAAAGGCAGTGTGGCCAGCAGGAGCAGAATATTTCCCCGGGCCAGGCCGGCCAATCCGGTGAGCAGGCCCAGCACCAGCCAGGATGTGGTGGTATTTTGGCGCCAGGCTACAAGCGCCTGCCTCGCAATCAACAGATACAGGGTTGTGACCAGGGTGGCCATGAGAATGAGACCGGCGTAAAAAACCGGGGCACCATAAAGAGCAAAAATTCCGGCGGCCAGAGGTGCAGCCCAGGTTGCTGTCCTGTCAGCCAAAAAATCACGGGTCAGAAAAAACACAAGAGCAATATTCACCACTGAAAGCAACAACTGCAGAACGCTGATGGCCATGCCCCCAACGCCAAACACCATATACACCAAAGCCAACAAGTGGGGGTACAGAGGGCCCATCCAGTAGGTCTCTCCCCAGCCTGGATTTCCGGACACCAGCTGAACCGCCCAGTCGTGATAGTCCTGACTGTCCAGCATGGGCACCGTCACCAGGTCGGTGGCCGCCAGTTGGAAAAAAAAGAAGATGCGGACAATGACCGAAAATATGAGGATCAGGGCCAGAGCGGCCTCGGGTGTGCGCCACCTGCTCACGGCCGCAACGATTGCTCCAGGTGCAGGCGGATAAACTCGTTGTCATCGGGCGTATGAGGCGGACGGCGGCCCGAGCTCATAGGGTAGTTGTTGTCGTTGACCACCAGCAGGGTGTGGTCGTCCAGCACCAGCAGGCATTCAGGTGTGACGTAGGGAAAAGAGTAGCTCGGGCCCAGGCCAATGGCGCCATCTTCAAGGCTGGTGAACCCGGAATCATCATGAATATCCATGAGGTCGCAGGCCAGTGTTTTGGTCAGAACATCGTCATCAAGATCCACCCGGTAGATGCGTTTGATGAGAGCTTTTTCGCCTTCTCCGCCATCACGTTCCAGCACCAGCATCACCGTATTGTTCACCGCTTCCAGCGAGGCGATGGAAACATCGGGGCCATCCACCTGATACAGTTTGTACTGACCGGTGAAGGCGCCGGTGGCCGGATCGAACTGCAGGATGACCCGGCGGGTGCGGGTGGGATCTTCGACCATGGCTTTTTCCACCGAGGCGTAAATAAAATTCCCGTCCGGCGTCAGGGCGAGGCCTTCGATGCCGCCACTGCGGGGCAGGTTGGCCATGTGATCGGCTTCGGCCTGGTGGCGCAGGGAAGGATGGTCCGGTGTCATCAGAATCTGTAATCCGCGTCCGTAGGATTGCAGCTCCGGCACCACGGGAATATCCACGGCAGGGCTCATCACCTGGCCCTGGGCATTGACGTGAATCAGGGCTGGCCCAAATTCATCGCCGATCCAGAAGGTCCCGTCGTCCAGGCCAACGAAGGATTCCGGATCCAGGTGGGCTCCGGTCAGGCGTCCCCCGGGGGGCGATTCGACCAGGTGAAGCTGCGGGTCGGTGATGAAGGTGACATTTTCCAACTCCACGCTGCCGGGAGCTTCAGCATCGCCGGTCATGTTGAGACGAAAATGGAACCACTGCAGAGGAACATCGGGGCTGTTGGCCAGGGTGCCGAAGCCGTTGTCCTGCAGCACAAGATGCTGGCCGCCTTCCAGGGCAATGATAGAGCTGAAGCCCTGAACCGGCACACCGTTGAAAGGCAGGGTGCGCCCGTTGATTTCCGGACCCAGAACGCGTCCCACCATGGGGCCGGGGATGATGGTATCGGCAGGAAGGATGACCCGGCCGGTGAGCCTGGTTTTCGGTGGCGTGTCTTCTTTTTTACCACAACCAGTGCCCAGAATCAGTAAAAGGGCCACGAGCAAAGCAGAGCGCCGGTTGAGCATGAGGTCCTCGCTGGTTGGGGTTGGTGGTGAACAAGGAGAATAGACCCACTTGGGTCTCAGCACCACTGAAATTACACCAGGGGGGTCAGCGATAAACAGCTTTCACGGCATCCAGGCTTTCACTGCTGGCGGGAACCGGGCTGAATCCCAGCAGTGATTCAATCAGGCTGCGCATATTCTCTTCATCAAAACCGTACTGGCCACTGCGCAGAACCATGTTCTGGTCGATGATGGCGTTGTAGGGGATCCCGCCAGCGCCGGGGAATTGATTGAAAATGCTCCAGTCAGGAGACAGGACCGTGGGATAGGTCAGACCCAGGCCGTCGACCCACGCACTGACCAGGTCAGCAGGTTCCAGAAGGTCTACAGCCAGGACGGTGAATCCTGCCTGCTGATATTCCTGCCAGAAATTATCTTCCAGAACAGGGGCTTCGTCGTTGCACGGCGGGCACCAGGTGGCAAAGAAATTGAGCAGGATGACATCACCTTCGAAGTCATTGAGACTCACCGGGTTACCATCCAGGTCCAGCAAGGTGAAATTTTCAACGGTGTCGCCCAGCTCGTAGGCCGCAGAAGCCAGGGTGGGCATCAGCAACAGCAAGATGCTGAACACCAGCAGGGGTTTGATCAGTTCTTTAGACAATTTGATTTCTCCACATATTCTTTTGATGTCCCTCCGAATTGACATAATCATACATCAAAAGGCTACCATTGTGCAAGGTGTTTGTTCATCAACAGTAGCCCAATAAGTTGCTGTTCCGGCTCAGCACTCTATGATAAAACCCATCCAGGGACATCGGTCCGAGATATTTGCAGAGGTCAGTTGCAGGAGGAAGCATGGCTGAAATGATTAACTGCGCCCACCGGGGAGCATCGGGTCAGGCACCGGAAAATACTATTGCCGCTTTGAAGCTGGCCATCAAACTGGGCGCTACCATGGCGGAAATCGACATCCAGCAAACAGCCGACGACCAGTTGGTCTTGTTCCACGATGACAAGCTGCAAAGGACCAGCGATGGCCGTGGCTATTTGTGGAAACAAACACTGGATCAGCTGAAATCATTGGACGTCGGAAAGTGGTTTTCTCCCGAGTTTGCAGGAGAGAAAATGCCAACCTTGGACGAGGCAGTCGAGGCGGTTCGGGGTCGGCTGAAGTTGAACATTGAAATGAAAATGCATGGCCACGAGAGAGGGCTGGAAGAACTGGTTGCCAGACATTTGCAGCATCTTGATTGCCTGGATTGGTGTTTTGTCAGCTCATTTGACTGGGGGGCTGTTGATCGGTTGGGAGCTTTGATTCCCGAGTTGAAAGCCGGCTATATCGTTGGCCGCGGCTTGTGGGATGACGAGTTGCTGGACCGCCGGGTTTCTGTGCTGAGTTTGGAGAAGAGTTTGGTCAGCCAGGAGCGGGTGCACAGGATTCATGAGGCCGGGAAAGAGGTTTTTGTCTGGACGGTGGATGAGACTGGGCTGAAGCAGCAGCTGAAGGAATGGGGCGTGGACGGGGTGATTAGTAATTTCAACGCCTGAGTCCAGAAAAATTGTACCTGACGATCCCGCCAACACACGGTAAGATGTTCCAAAAAACATCACCCCAACGGGAGAATCCGCCATGAGTCACTTTCCACCGGAAATGCAGGGTGAAAAACTAACCCCTCCCCATCATCCTGGCCTGGGTCTGGTGCGCGTCACCGAAGCCGCCGCTCTGGCTGCCGGTCGCTGGATGGGTTTGGCTGCCGCCACCGCTGCCGACCACGCCGCTCAGGACGCCATGGCCACGGCCATGAACCTGCTGCCCTTGAAAGGCCACATCATCAGCGGCGAAGAGGGTCGGCTGCACGAACATTCCCCCCTGGACAGCGGCTGTATCGTTGGCACGGGTGAAGGCCCGGTCATGGATGTGGAGCTGAACGCCATCGACGGCGCGAATATGGTCAGCGAAGGCATGCCCGGGGCCATCAGTGTGGCGGCTTTGTCTCCCGAGGGAACCATGTGGCGACCCGGCCCGGCCATCTACCTGCAGAAACTGGTGGTGGACAGGGATGTGGCCAATGAGCTGGGGCCCGAAGCCCTGGACGCTCCACCGGCCTGGACTCTGGCCCTGATCGCCAGGCAAAAAGGCAAAGACATTGGCGACCTGGTGGTTTTCGTGCTCAAGCGCCCGCGTCATGAAAAACTTGTGGAAGAAATTCGGCGCGCCGGAGCCAGGGTTTTCCTGCGCGAAGGCGGGGATGTGGCGGGCTCTCTGATGGCCGGTTACGAAGGCGGCGAAGTGGATGTGCTCATGGGAACTGGTGGTGCCGCCGAGGGTTTGGCTTCTGCCTGCGCCCTGAAAGTCATGGGCGGGAAGATTCTGGCCCGTATTGACCCTCAAAGCGAAGAAGAAAAACAGGCCTGCAAGGATGCGGGCATGGATATGAAACGCATTCTCACGGCCGAAGATATGGTCAAGGGAGACTCTGTCTATTTTTCGGCCACCGGCATCACTGACAGTGTGATACTCGAAGGTGTTCATTATCACGGCGATGTGGTGGAAACCCACACCCTTATTTTGCGGTCCGAAACAGGTACCAGGCGTATGATCAAAACGGAACACAGGTTGAAGTGAAAGCCAGTCCGGACGGATCCATCAAACCCGGCTTTTGGGCCGCCATAAAAGATAGGCATCAGGAAGATTCTGCCTTCCTTTTGCATCCTGTCGGCATGCTCAAAAATTACACCCTGGCCAACCTGCGGCCCGACATGGTGGCCGGTCTGACTGTGGCGGTTGTGCTTCTGCCCCAGGCCATCGCCTACGCCATGATTGCCGAGTTGCCTCCTGAGGTTGGGTTGTACGCGGCCGTTGTCGGGGCCATTGTGGGCGCGCTGTGGGGCAGCAGTCTGCACCTTCACACCGGGCCCACCAATGCGAGCAGTTTGCTGGTTCTCGCTTCTTTGGTCACAGTGGCTCAGCCGGGCACTCCTGAGTTTATTGCTGCGGCCGGTTATCTGGCTGTGCTGGTGGGCATCATCAAGCTGGTCATGGGCCTGGCGCGCCTGGGGGTGCTGGTCAATTTTGTGGCCGACAGCGTTGTGGTGGGGTTCACCGCCGGAGCGGGTATTCTGATCAGTTTGAATCAGCTGAAACATCTTTTCAGGATTGAGCTGCCCGCGTCACCGGAAATCATTCTGACCATTCAGGCCCTCGTGGCCAGCATCGACCAGCTGCACCAGCCCACCCTCTATCTGGGATTGGGAACGATTGTTCTGGTGGCCTGCCTCAGACGATTCCTCAGTAAATTTCCCGCTGCCCTGATGGGGATGATTGCGGCGTCCATTATTGTGTGGCTGTTGAAACTGGAAACCCAGGGCGTGGAGGTCCTCGGTGCTATTCCCCGCAGCTTGCCACCGCTGACAAGTCTGCCTCTGCTGTCGCCTGACTTGTTGTGGAAACTGACTGCCGGCGCTCTGGCTGTTTCGGCCATCGGCCTGGTCGAAGCCATGAGCAGTGCGCGCAATGTCGCCGCCAAGAGTGGACAGCACCTGAATAGTAATCAGGAATTTGTAGGGCAGGGTCTGGCCAGCATCGTGACGGGGTTTTTCTCCGGTTACGCTGTCAGTGGTTCTTTCACCCGCTCGGCCATCAACTATGAAGCCGGGGGACGAACACCCCTGGCCAATGTCTTTTCGGGACTTTTTGTGCTGGCCTTCATGCTGGTCTTTGCGCCGCTGGCTGTTTATCTGCCCCGCGCTGCGTTGGCCGGAGTGCTGTTGGTGACGGCTTTCGGCATGGTCGATCGTCGGGAGATGAAGAAGATTCTGTACACCAGCCGGGGCGACAGCTCGGTGATGATTTCCACCATGTTTGCCACCGTGCTGCTGCCCCTGGAGTTTGCCGTGCTGGCGGGTATGCTGGTATCTTTCGCCCGGTATCTCATCAAGACATCCACTCCGACGGTGGAGGCGGTGGTGCCTGATCAGAGGTTCCTGCGTTTCGAGCTCCCTGGCCGGCGCGCCGTGTGTCCGCAGTTGGGCATCATCCGGGTGGAAGGGTCGTTGTATTTTGGCGCGGTGCATCATGTGGAGAAGATGATCCACCAAAACCAGGAAGCCAATCCTCGTCAGAAATTCCTTCTGCTGCGACTGCAAATGGTGGATCATTGCGACGTCAGCGGCATCCACATGCTTGGCGGAGTGGTGGCCAGTTACCGGCGGCGCGGGGGTGATGTTTTTCTCGATGGTGTGCGTCCCAAGGTGATTGACATGATGCATCTTTATGGTTTCGACGAGGTGCTCGGTTACCGGAACATTCTCAACGAAGAAGACACCATCAGCTATCTCTTTCACAAGTTGTTGCATCCCGGCTTCTGTGTTTATGAATGCCAGGAAAGAGTTTTTGCCGAATGTCAGGCTCTGCCCAAGGATGATCACGCAGCCAATTTACCCGAAGATACCGACCTTTCCGACCACGAAATCGAACAGATCAATCCCACGGCCCTGAAGCTCATCATGGAGGATCCCGAGGATGAACTGTTCCTTATTGATGTGCGTGAACCTACGGAATACAGGAAGTGGCACATTCCCGGGTCGGTCAATATGCCTTTGCGTAATCTGGTAGATTATGTGCCTGTCATGACCACGGACCAGTCCGTGGTTTTTGTCAGCCGCATCGGACGGCGCAGCACTCTGGCCTTGGTTGTTTTTCCGGGTTGCGACACGCACCGGGTGTTCAATCTCAAAGGTGGCATGCTGGCCTGGGAGGCTGCCGGGTTCCCTCTGGCGGTGGAGTAATATCGGGTGAACAATCAACGCAAAGCCATGGTTTTTGGTCTGCTGGCGGTGCTGGCCTGGTCCACTGTGGCCACAGCCTTCAAGCTGGCCCTGCAGCGTATGGATCATTTCCAGCTGCTTTTCCTGGCCAATGTGTTTTCTCTGGCGGCCCTGGGGCTGGTGCTTGCAGTTCAGCGCCGATTGGGATTGTTATTGCAGGTTGATCGCCGGACGCTGGGCATGTGCGCCGGGCTGGGATTGCTCAATCCGTTCTTCTATTATCTGGTTCTGTTCAAGGCTTACGCGTTGTTGCCGGCCCAGGTGGCCCAGCCATTGAATTTCACCTGGGCTCTTACAATGGCCTGGTTGGCCATCCCCGTTCTGGGCCAGCGTCTGCGTCTGCGGGATGCATTGGCGGGCATCGTCTGTTACAGCGGAGTTCTGGTCATCACCACAGGCGGTGATTTGCGCTCCATGCAGATAGACAGTGTCCCGGGAGTGGTCCTGGCTCTGGGCAGCACCCTGATCTGGGCTCTGTACTGGCTGGCAAACGCGCGCATGCGTTTTGACCCGGTGGCTGGACTTTTTCTGGGTTTTCTTTTTTCCCTGTTGCCGGTCACTGCGGTGAATTGGCTGTTTTCCGATTTTCAAATTTCTGCCACCGGCTTGGCTCTGGGCGCCTACGTCGGTGCTATGGAGATGGGCTTTACTTTCGTTCTCTGGCTGACGGCCATGCGCCTGACCACATCCACGGCACGTATTGCAAACCTGATTTTTCTGGCGCCGTTTCTCAGTCTGGTCTTCATTCACTTCGTTCTGGGTGAGCACTTGCGCGCCGCCACGGTGCCGGGTCTGATCCTGATTGTGGCAGGTTTGTGGTATCAGTCAGCCGGGAAAAACAAAGAGGAATTGGTATGATGATTCACCGTCACGAAAACGGCATGTTTGTGCGTGAGTGGGCACCAAAAAATCCTGAGGGCGTGGTGCTCTTTATTCATGGCCTTGGCGAGTCGGGTTTGTGCTTCGAGCATCTGCTGATGCGGTCGGAATTGGCGGACCACCGCCTTCTGGTTCCCGACCTGCCTGGTTACGGTCGCAGTCCCTGGACTGAGGATGACGCTCTTTCTCTGGAGGAGCAGGCAGACCACCTGGCTTCCTGGCTGCAGCATTTGCACATACCCAGGGTGATTGTTCTGGGTCACAGCATGGGTGGGGTTGTGGCTTTGCTCCTGGCTGAACGTCACCCGGGGTTGGTCAGCTTCATCATCGATGTGGATGGCAACAAAAGCCCGGCCGACTGTGTGTTCAGCAGCCAGGCCGCGCGTTATGAACTGAGAGATTTTGTGCAGGGCGGTTTTGACACCATGCGCAACACGATTTTTGACCGCGGCATCGAAGATGCAGCCCAGCGTGGATACTATGTGAGTCTGCGTTTGAGCGATCCCCGGGCTTACCACCGCAACAGTCTGGATTTGATGGAAATTTCAGAAACAGAAACCATGGCGGGCAGATTGGCAAAACTGGACAATCCTTCGGTTTATATCGCGGGGGTTCCGGGAGGCGTTTCAGCCCATTCCCGGCAATTGCTCCAGGGGGCAAAGGTGCCAATACGGGACATCAGCCCGTCGGGTCACTGGCCGTTTATCGATCAAACTGAAGATTTTCTCTCCCTGCTGGTGGAAATACTCCACAATCAACCCCGATAACCCCTTAGAGTTTTTGATGAAAAAGTGTCCCATTGTCTCATTTATTGATCAGGATGGGACACAATAGCGGGACACTTTTAAAGGTTTTTGACCATGCAATAATTGAACAAATGTCATGCCGTTTGCGTAACCCGTTGTGTTGGGGTATGTTGTGTTGTGTCCCATGTTTTTGGCATCACACTTGCAACTCTTGGAGCGTAACGCCTCCTGAACCCGGCCATTTTGAGCGAGGGGCCGGATTCAAAAAGCAGCGGGGCCGGAAGGGCGAACCCGGCTCCGCTGCCCCCCCTAAACTCGGATGGTCTCTGGCAAGTGAACCATCCGAGTTTTCTTTTGCCCAACAGGCACTCTGGGACCCTTCTTGATTTCAGCCTCACAATTGACGAAATTTAAACAGTGGAAGCCCTTAAAACGGGGGTATTTCCCCCTTGTTTTTCGTTGCACCAACCTCAAGGAGATCGGGATGGCTATCAAGATTACCAGAAATCAGAACCCTCGGCCCGCGCCCACCGGCAATTATGGTTTCGGTTCCATCTTCACACCGCATATGTTCCGCATGGATTACAAAGATGGTGTCTGGGGTGATCCCACTATCGTGCCTTATGGTCCTTTCAGCCTGGATCCGGCCGCCAAAGTGCTGCACTACGGACAGGAAATTTTTGAAGGCATGAAGGCCTACCTGAATCCCGGGGACAATTCCGTGCATATGTTCCGGCCGGATATGAACATCCGCCGCTTCAATACTTCCTGCGAGCGCATGTGCATGCCCACCGTGGATGAAGATCTGTTTCTGCAGGCTCTGGAAACACTGATTGATCTGGACCGCGAGTGGGTGCCCGAAAGTCCCAATGCTCTGTACATCCGCCCGACCATGATCAGCACCCAGGTTGGCCTGGGCGTGAAAGCCAGCACCGAATACATCTTCTACATCATCATTGGTCCGGTTGGTTCCTACTTTGCCGGCGGCATTTCGCCCCTGCGTTTGCGGGTGGAAGAACGTTACGTGCGTTCGGCTCCCGGTGGTGTGGGTTATGCTAAAACCGGCGGCAACTATGCGGCTTCCCTGTTGCCTATCCAGCTGGCTCAGCAAGACGGCTTCGACCAGATCATCTGGCTTGATGCCAAAGAGATGAAAACTGTCGAAGAGATGGGGGCCATGAACATTGCTTTCGTCTACGAAGACAAAATCATCACCGCTCCCACCGGCGACACCATCCTCAACGGCGTGACCCGCGATTCCGTGGGTGTGCTTTTGAACGATATGGGTTACAATTGGGTGGAAGAGCATCCCGGCATTGCCGAGGTTTGCGAAGACGCGCGCACGGGAAAATTGAAAGAAGTGCTTGCCTGTGGAACCGCTGCAGTGGTCACCCCGGTAGGGGTCATCCATTACCAGGGCGCCGACCACAAGATCGGTGATGGCGGCGAAGGCACGTTGACGAAAAAATTGCGGGAAACCCTGACGGGAATCCACACCGGTGGCAGTGAGCTGCACCCGGAGTGGGTCCACAAGGTGCCCGCCGACGAAAACGTCTGATCCGGAGTTTCGGATCCGAGAGTTTTCCCAGGAGCCTGTTCCCAATTGGGGGCAGGCTCCTGGCTTTTAGTAGCGAGATTGGTCCAACAGGCAGGCCAGGTGCAGCAGACTAAATTAGTGAAAAGAAAATTTTTAAAACCCCGATGTTGGATTGTCCAGTTATATGGGGAACATACAGGCAATGGTAAGAGGTGAAGGAGAGATTTGTGAGAACACCAGTTTTACTTTCCATTCTATTGATGATCTTCAGTCTGAATTCCTCAGCCACCGAAACAACAATATGGAACGAAAAACAAGAAGACTCATACGAATTCCCCCTGAACCGAAGTTGCAGCAATTTCAATGAATATCCCCACTGGATCGGAGCCGTCAATACGCCGGGTTATACTTACGATTTAGAAATCTCCGGCAACTATGTCTTTGTTTCAGATGGCACTTACGGCCTGCAGGTGATCGATGTCACAAATCCCGGCAGTCCTGAAATTGTGTACACCCTGAATACACCTGATTATGCCCAAGGGGTGGCCATTTCCGGAGAATATGTCTACGTAGCTGATGACGATTCCGGTCTGCAGGTGGTCGATATCAGCAACCCCATCCATCCAGTCATCGTGGGCAGTGTTCTCACCGCAGAAAATACAACTGATGTAGAAGTTGAAGGTCATTTTGCATACGTCGCGGCAGACTTATCCGGTCTTCAAGTGGTGGATATTTCGGACCCGACACACCCCATAATCGTTGGAGGTGTGGAAACTCTGGATGGTGCCGACGCAGTGGAGGTTGCCGGGACCCTGGCGATCGTATCAGAGGGCACTTCCGGCCTTCAGGTGATCGATATTTCAAACCCATTAAATCCCGAAATTCTGGCCACCATGAATGCACCGGTTTCTGCCTATTATGAAACAGAAATTGAAGGCAATTTTGTCTACGCTCTGGATTTCGAATCAGGACTACAGATTATTGACATTGAAAATCCGGCCAATCCACAAATTGTAGGAAATGTGAATACACCGGGGCATGTTTTCGGACTAGAAATTGTGGGTACCTTTGCCTTCATCGGTTCCTATAATTCTCTGATAATCGTCGACATCTCCAATCCGGAAGCTCCTGAAATTATTGAATCGGTGGTGTCTCCGAGTTCTGGGAATGACGTGAATATTTCCGGGTCCTATGCTTACGTTGCTGCCTATGGCCAAGGGCTTCAGGTGATTGATCTGGCAAATTTCCAGGACCTGAAATTAGTTGGTGGTGCGGTCACTTTAAGCAGCACTGGTGATGTCGCCGTTTCGGGAGACTACGCCTATGTCGTTGAAGGAGGTTCCGGGTTTGAAATAATAGACATTTCTGACCCTGCTGATCCCAAAATAGTTGGCGGACTGGACACCCCGGGCTACGCCACGGGCATAGCCATTTCGGGAAATTATGCCTTCGTTGCGGCAACAACAACAGGTGTTCATGTTGTTGATGTTTCCAACCCGGAAGCACCTGAATTGATTGCAACTGTGAATATCCCCGGGTCAGCCTCTGAAATTACTATTTCAGGAACATATGCGTACATTGCAGCCACTTATGGCGGCTTTCAGGTGATTGATATTGCCGAACCTGAAAATTCTGAATTAGTGGGAAGTTTGAGTAACATAAGGCTCGTCCAAGCGGTATGCGTTTCCAATGGATTGGCCTACGCGGCCCTTGACTATGGGGGACTCCAGGTGATTGACATATCAAATCCTGAAAATCCTCTTGATGTGTATACTATGGAAATACCCTGCGATCCGATGGATGTGGCAATTTCGGGAACCAATGTATTTATTTCCAGCCGTTCTCTGGGCCTTTCTGTGATTGATATTTCCAATCCAGTGCACCCAACACTGACTTGTAGCATCGGCACCCCGGGAGATGCGTATGGGGTAGCCGTTTCCTGGGGATACGCCTATATCGCAGACGGATATTACGGTCTTCAGGTCATTGATATTCAGGATCCTGCCAACCCATTTGTTGCTGGTAACCTTTATTTTTTCGATGGTGTCAGAGATTTGGTTCTCTCGGGGGCCAATATCTACATGGCTGCCCGTGAGGCCGGGCTCCAAGTCATGTCCAAGCAGTGTGAGGACTGCAATGGCAATGGCCTTGATGATGCTGCTGAAATTGCCAACCACCCCAGTATCGATTGGAACAATGACGGGATCATTGACAGCTGCCAGGAGGGCGTCAGCTCAGCACCCATCCCCATGGAGGCTTCGAGGGTTGTGCTCCATGATGCAACTCCCAATCCATTCAACCCAAGGACCACCATTGCCTTTGAACTGCCAATAGCAGCCACCGTCAGTTTATTTGTTTACGACATTTCCGGCCGCCTGGTTCGTTCCCTGGTGGATGGGGAAGCGGCAAATGCAGGTCGCCATGAGGTTGTGTGGAATGGCCGCAGCGACACAGGCCGCCAGGTTCCATCAGGCATCTATTTTTACCGATTGGATGCAGGAAAATTCAGTGAGTCAAAGAGGGCCGTTCTTTTGAAATAAGCCCATTTGGAGTTCCGTTTATGGTATAATTAATGGCTGAGTTTCAATCAATTTTTTTTCGAACGGATGCCTATTTCATGACCCGACCTCTTCTTGTTTTCTGCCTGCTGGTGCTCTTGGCCCCGGGAGCATCAGGCGCCATCATCAACATGGAAGCCGATGGCTCCGGGGACTATCAAAACCTTCTCCAGGCTGCTATCGCCCTTGCTGACGGCGATACCCTGATTCTGGGTGCGGGCCGCTTTGAAACGATCAATGTTTTTATCGATGGTTATTGCCGCCGCGATGCGGTGGTGGTGCTGATGAATGACAACATCACGGTCCTGGGTCAGGGCCCTGGAAATACAATTGTTGGCCCTGCCAGTGGTGGCTCTCCAGCTTCGGATGCCGATGGCATTTCTCTCACTTGCTCAGTTGAGGGCTTAACTCTTTCCGGTTTGACCATTGAACATCTGGATGACGGTGTTGATGCCTATGGAGAAATTCGCATTGATAATTGCGAGTTCATCAACTGCGACATTGGGGCAGATATTCATCCTTCCGTGGGACATATTCAGAATTGCAGCTTTGATACCGGAAGGGCCGGCATGTGGGTTGTCGGCGGCGGCGGAGATTCCTTTCAGGTTTCTGATTGCACCATCAGCGGGTTCGAGTATGGCATCTCTGCAGCCAGTCTTTATCTGAGTGTTTCAAATGTTGATATTGTTCAATGCACCAATGCTGTTTGGGCTATGGGTGGAGTGGGAGAAAGTGTCAGTTTGAATGGAGTGAACATTTCTGGATGCGACACCGGAGTGGCGGCCCATCATATGTCCGGCCCCACACTGCACATGCAGGATTGTTCCGTGGTGGCTGAAAACCATGCTTTGGATTTCAATGCCGAATCAGAAGTATTGGTTTTGGATACTATACTGGAATCCTTGAACGGCATCACCATTCTGGCTGGCCATGACTCGGAAATTTCAATTAACGCCAGCCATATTCTGGCACCCGAGGGGATGCTGCGCATCAGTTTGTCTGGGTATCATGATGTGGAGGAGCTCGACCTGTCGGGAAATTTCTGGGGAGGAGTTGGTGCTCCTCAAATGCCAGACTTGATCCATGATCATCTGGATGACCCAGGGTTGAGTGCGACGGTTATTTACATGCCTATGGCTGATGGGCCTTTGGCTGTGGACCAGGTTAAGTGGGGGCAGCTTAAGGCGAGTTACCGGTGATGGTTACTTTGTAATCTCCTCAATCAGGTCCCTCCCATGCAAAGCTTGAAGAAGCATGGTGCGTTCAGTCTCGTCCTTGGTAATGAGATGATACCCTGCACCATAGGCGCCGGAATTCTGCCCAGGACCTCGGAACGTCACAGAACGCTTACTCAGCCAGGTGAATTCAGAATGCCGGAGCACTGCGGCAAAAGGGTTGCTGACCCAATTCAGAAAGTAGAATTTCTGGCTCCTCAGCAGAATCTATGGGCGCAACCTGGGGTTTTCATCTTATTGACCGTTGAGCCTGCTGCCTGAATTGGTAACTCCCAAGCGCTTCCTTAATCATATGATGGGAACGATGAGCC
>JAOZJV010000188.1 GCA_029935695.1 Candidatus Krumholzibacteriia bacterium
CCCTCCTGGAAAGGACCGTGTTGTCAGGTTAAACCGATTCGAAGATGGAAAATTCCCGATTAACCGCAGAATAAGGGCATTGGTCAGTGGTGTAAAGGATGAGGCCTGAGGTTTTGAATTTGTTCGTCCCGGTGAAATTCAGTATTCTGAGAAAGAGGAATATGAAACCTGTTCGCCATAGGGGGATTGACATGCGTCACTGGGGTTTATTGAGCATTTTGTTGTGTCTGGTCATGACGACCGGGTGTTCCCAAAACAGGAAAGCCGGGTTGTTGCAGGAGGATGTGGCCAAAGTGGAAAAAGCAGCGGTGGCCGAGGCCGAAGCACCACCTTTTGCGACAAAGCTTGAAAATTATATGCAATTGTCGTCGGCGGTGCGGGACGATGCACGCAGGCAGGCCAATTCAAAGCTCGATTATTACGAAAGATTTGAAAAAGAGAATTACGAACATTCCGATTCCAAACAACGATTCTGGTATTACCGGAATTACTACATTGACCGCAGCACCTGGGGTGTTGGGTTGGGCAACAGTATTACAGGTCTGAAAGTGGCCACGGGTATGGATCCATCCTACACCGAAGCCTGGGGAGCCATGGGGCACCTGCTGCTGTCCAGCGGTGACCCTGTCAGTGCGCGAGAATATCTGGACAATGCCCTGCTGGCGTCCAGGGCCCGCAGTGATGCCGGCGATCCCGTGGATGAAGACATCATGCTTGTGATCCATCAGGACCGGGCCTGGGCGTTGCGCGATTTGACCTTGTGGGACGAAGGTTTGGCGGCAGTTCATGAGGGACTGAAATTCAAAAAAGGGGATCAGGATCTGGTCCTGATCAAGGGCCTGCTGCTGGCCGGAGCCGGACGTTATTCCGAAGCCAACAGCCTGGCGGTGCGCATGCCTCCGTATGATTATAAGAAAGTTGATTTCTGGCATTACGGCTATTCCAATACCAGCACCAATTTTGCTCAGCTCTGGATTAAATCCCAGGCCTTGCTGGCCATTGGTGATTACGAAATGGCACGGCAGGTTCTGGGTGAGCTGAAAAACCGGGAAGATCGATTTTTTGTACCCCACATGGCCCGATTCTGGAATGATGTTGGTCTGGTTGCCGAACTGGCGGGTGAAGAAAGAGGTGCCCGGTATTACGCTCTGGGATTCATCAGTCGTCCATACGAAGGATACTATCCCTGGCAGGGAAGCAATCTGCAGCCCCTGGTTCTGAATGTTCCTGATTCCCGCATGCCCGTTTACACCAGTTTTGGCGGGAAGTTTTATGTGGGCGGATCCATTCTGACCTACGCGGCTCTGCAGATGAATACATTATCCACTTCGCCTTTTGAAAAACAAAAACAAGTGGCTTCCGCCCGGGCTCTTTTCGCTTTGAATCTTGCCGAACGCCGGAACATCCGGCCGGCGGTGTGTCGGGCCATGCGGGGAAGGATCCATTACACCAACAATCATCGGAAAGAGGCCCGGGTTGAATTGGTGGCGGCCCGCAAGGCTTTCAAGGAGCAGGGAAAAGTGGATGGCGGAACATCCCTGTTGATTGGATTGCTGGAAATGAGCGATGGCCATAACGAGACAGCTACTGCTTTGCTGACCGAAGCAGTGGAGGCCGACGATCAACTGGCTGCCGGGTGGCGCACTCTGGGTGTTTTGCATGTGAAAGCCGGCAACAAGGTGCTGGCGGAGGCGGCCATGGACAAGGCTCTGCGCCTTGAACCCAATTCTGTTTCCGGCCTTTATAATCGAGGTCTGTTGAAGCTTCAGGACAAGCGGTTTGTGGGATCGGTGGCCGATTTGGAAAGAGCTTACAAGTTGGATCCTGAAAACCACGAAATTCAGCGTGTGCTGCAGATGGCTGCTACCAGTTATCGGGCCAATGGTGGAGATCCATCAACGCTGCGGTTGCAGGTGGAAGAGTACCAGGTGGTGGCTGTGAGCGATGGTCCGCCGCTGGACCTTGTGGCAGACCCGGCCGCTTTGGTGGCTCAATTGAA
This sequence comes from Candidatus Krumholzibacteriia bacterium, assembly GCA_029935695.1. Lineage (GTDB taxonomy): Bacteria > Krumholzibacteriota > Krumholzibacteriia > LZORAL124-64-63 > LZORAL124-64-63 > LZORAL124-64-63. Next base: position 2,000 of record JAOZJV010000188.1, read on the forward strand.
TGCCGAGATCGCTGCCTTTTTCAGTGTACCGGACTCCATTGCCGCAACTCTGAGTCCCAATGATGAAGTGTTGAAAACTCTGGCTATCAGGTACCAGAAAAGTGGAGATCCGGATGTGCGGCGGGCTTTGGCCCTGGCCTATCTGGACAGAGGCATGAACCTCGAAGCCCAGGCTCTGCTGGCTCCGGGATGGGGCGTGGATTTGTTACCTGGTGAAGAAGTCATGTTGCTTTATGTGGATCGTTTACTGGGACAGCAGGAACGGGGCGACGCTCTGGCAGCCGCTTTGATTTCAGGGGAGACTTTTACTGATAACCGGCATTTGATGTCCCTGATGAACGACAGCATGAGGTTGCCCTGGTGGAAACATCCCGTTAATGGCGGTCACCACAATGAGGAATACAGTGCCGATACCTTTGGGCTTGCCGATCTTGCCTCCATCGACTTCATGATGGGTGTCAACTATACTGAGCTTCGGATAGCAGCACACCCGAATCTTGGGTATGCGGACCCACTGCGTAATCGCTGGTTTTATGAAATTGATGCAGCCAATCAAGGCAATTCCCAGGCCAGTGCCGTCAACGGCGGTACTCCGGTTACCGGCAAAAAAGGCAGTGGCGGTTACAAATGACACTGGCGTTTGGGGATAAATTCGGTTTCAATTCCGGTGTAACCTTGAATTGAAACCGAGACCCGAACCTGATGGGAACTTCTGCCTTGAACAACCCTGTCTGTCCCAGCTGTGAACATGTCTTTTCCTGGTCAGGAGCCCTGAAGGAAATTCTGGGCCCCAGCCGCGGGGGGACGGCGCTGTGGGGGGTCTTGTGCCCATCCTGCGGGGCCGATTTGCGTGTCCCCAAATCCCGGGTGATGCTCATCGTGGCTTCGGCCATTTTCTTCGGCAGCCAAAGCTCCACCATCCTGGTTTTGAGTGAAATTTCCGTCTGGCAATTGTACGCTGCCAAGATCTTTCTCATCATCGGATTTTATGCCATCGCCGTTTTCATCCTTCTCAAACTGGAGCTGGTGGAATGAAACGGTCTCTGCTGCTGGTGTTTCTTCTTGTGGCTGCCTCGGCGCAGGCCATGGTGCCGGATGATATCCTGACCATGAAGTCCACCTCAGTGGTGGGTCTGTCTCCCGACGGGCGTCATCTGCTGTACACCATTGGGCAGTGGAGTCCACAGGCGGGCCGGCAGCTGACCACCATGCACCGGCGAAATCTGGACACGGGCAAAGATCTGGTCATTTTCACTCCCGAAGATAAAAGTTATGGCGCAGCATGGCGTCCCGATGGGCAGGCCGTGGCCTACCTGCGCAGTGTGGATGATGGGGTGGAAGTCTGGACCATGAATCTGGATGGAGCCAACCGCCGCCGCCTGAGCAGTGGTCCCGGTAATTTTGGGGGACTGAATTGGTCGCCTGATGGTGAATCTCTGGCCTGGATCGCCCAGGATTTGACCGTGGAAAAAACACCAGGTGTCGAGGGGCGTTATGTGGTGGCTGATGGCCTTGGTTACCGGCATTTGGGCCAGGGGTACCGCAAAGGAAATCGTGGCCAGCTTTTTGTCATGAACGTGGCCGATGGTGAACCTCGCCGCCTGTTCAATCACCCTTTGGATGTGCGCAATATTTTTTGGTCTCCAGACAGCCACAGGCTGGTGTTTGAAGCCAAGGCCGAAGCTGATTTGGGCCTCACGGTGAACACTGATTTGTGGGTTGTTGATGCTGACGGCGACAACATCCGCCAACTGACTCAAAATCCCGGAGCAGACGCCAAACCCCGCTGGCTGCCGGACGGACGCATTGCCTGGTTGCGGGCTGAAAATCCCATTTGGGAATCAGCTCCCATGAAAGTGGTGATCATGGACCCCGAAAAGGGCGACTCGGGACCACTGGAATTTCATGCTCCAGATTTCGACAACTGGATCATGAACATCACCCATGATGGCGATGATTTGTATTTGATGGGTGCCCACCGCGGATGCCTGGATCTGGTGCGCATCAACAACAAGGGCCACCAGTTCATCACCGACAGCCAGTATGATCTCTGGTCCGTGCAGATTGCCGGTGGGCGTGCTGTTTTTACGGGGTCAGGCCAAACCAATCCCGGGTCCATTTTTCTGGTGGATTTGCGCACCAAAGCGGCCTTTCCACGCACACCAAAAATTCTGATCGACCCCAACCTACGCTGGCGGGAAAAAGTGGGTCTTTTCGCCCCCGAGCCATTCACCTACGAGGTGGATGGGCGTCTCATCGAAGGTTGGTTTTTCAAGCCGCAGGACCTGGAGCCTGGAGAAACGGTGCCCACTGTTCTGAGTATTCATGGCGGCCCCGAGTGGATGTATGGGGGATATTTCCTGCCCGAGTTTCACATTCTGCCCACGCATCATTACGGGGTGATAATTGCCAATCCCACAGGCAGCATGGGGTACGGTTATGAGTTCATGTCGGGCATCCGGGGAGATTGGGTAGGCCGGCCGGCCGCCGAGTTGCTGGCTTGCGTAGATTTTGCCATTGCCCAGGGGTGGGCCGACAAAGATCATCTGGCGGTGATGGGTGGCAGTTACGGTGGTCACCTGGCCGCTGCCCTGACGACTCAGACTGACCGTTTTGGCGCCGCCGCCGTGGACCGCATGTACCCCGAGTTGATTTCTTTTTGGGGCACAACAGATGAAAAATGGTTTCCCGAATGGGAATTCATGGGCAAACCATGGGAACCAGAAGCACGGGAAGTTTATTTAAGGAATTCGCCTTTTGAAAAAGTGGATCAGGTGAAAACGCCGACGCTGATCAGCCAGGGCCACCTGGATTACCGGTGCCTGGCGGCGGGAGGACAAATGTGGTTTTCTGCGCTGCAGTCCCTGGGTGTTCCCTCTCGTTTTGTGCGCTTCGAAAATGAAGGCCATGGCATTCATCATCCGGAAAATCAGGTGAGTTATCAGAAACTTTTACTGGAATGGTTCGAGACCCATCTGCTGGATGATACCGGGGATTTAGATGACAATGAATGAGACCGGAATTTTGGATGTGAGCCTGTCCAAACGCCTCAGTTTATGGATGATGACGTTAGCCATGGTCCTGATCATCGGGCTGAAAGGCCATGGCGAAGCTTTTGCCCAGGTGCCCTGGAATTATCTGGGTTGGCCGTTCCTGGTGGTTTCCATGGTGCTGGCCTGGCGCAAAGGCTCGGACAGCTGGGCCAAAACCACGGTGCTGCTGGCTTACCTGATCACCGTCCTGCATTTCACCCGCATTGATGGCGACACCACTGACGGACATGTTCTGGAACTGGCCCTCATGCTGGGTATTGGTATCCTCCTGATTCCCGCCCTGCTGGCCAAATACTGGTTGAAAGAAAGTCTGGATTACAGCTGGTTCCGTGGACGCTGGTCCCTGAAAATGTGGTTGTGGTTTCCCCTGGGGTTCATCCTGGCTTTTGCTTTTCTGTGGTTCTACTTCAATCACTGGACGCCCACTCTGCACCACAGTTGGCCCCTGCCTTTGGAAGGTCCCCGGGGTGAAGCCCTGTGGCGGCTGTTCTGGGGATGCAACTTTGTCGGTGTGTGGGATGAGCTGGCCTTCATCAACTTTGTTTTTGTTTTGCTGAGCCGTCATTTTCGTTTCGGAGAAGCCAATCTGGCCCAGGCATTTTTCTTCACGAGCTTTTTGCATGAGATGGCTTTTGTGGGCTGGGGTCCTGTGGTGATCTTTGCTTTTGCTTTGGTGCAGGGCCTGACCTATCGCCGAACCGCCTCACTTTTTTATATTGTGATTCTGCATCTGATGATTGACTCGGTGTTGTTCTACATGATCGCCAACCGCTGGTATCCCGGATTCGGCTGGCATCCCTGGGGAGGGTAGTCTGTGAAATTCTCATGGGCAGGTTTGATTCTGGCAGTGCTGTTGGTGTGGCCTGCCTGCGGGTTTGGGCAATGGGAGACTTTGGAGGAGGGGCTGGAGGTGGCCCGGTTCGATTCCGGTCTGCGCAACACCAACCCCAATGGCGATCTGGTGGTGCTGCGACTGGATATGGAAAAGTGGGGTCTGCGAGCGTTCATTCCCGAAGAGTCGGATGGTTACAAGGGGCGCTCAGCCAAACGGTGGTGTGAGCTGGGAAATTTGACCGCCGCCATCAACGCGGGTATGTACCAAGCGGATAAAGTGACTCATGTGGGGTATATGAAAATTGACGGCAAGGTGATCAATTCCTTCAACAATGATTATTTGTCAGCCATGGCTTTCGGGCCTATTGATCCTGCCGAACCCAACTTCCGCATTTTCGATTTGGACGAGATCACCCTGGGAGAAATCTCCGCCCGGTACCGCACGGTGATCCAGAATCTGCGCCTGATCAAACGCGCCGGTGAGAACCGCTGGCAACCCGCCAGTGATCACTGGCAGGAAGCGGCCCTGGCTGAAGATTACAACGGCCGGGCCCTGTTGATTTATTGCGACCGCCGCTGGAGTATGCACGATTTCAATGAGATAATTCTGGCGTTGCCCCTGGGTGTGGTGGCGGCCCAGCATCTGGAAGGAAGGATGCAGGCCAGTTTGTGGATCCGCCATCCGGATATGGATGCTTCGGAGCTTCCAGGCAGCAAAGCCCGTCCCACTCTGCCCAATATTTTGGGGGTGACGAAACGCCACCCCCCTGAATAAATCATCCGGAAAATTTCAAATACTACCGAACGACAACCACCCGACCGGTCAGCACTTCAGCACCGGCCACGGCCCGCACAAAGTACACACCGCTTGATGCACTGCGCCCACCACTGTCACGTCCGTCCCAGACCAGGGCATTGCTGCCGCTGGACATGTTACCGGTGTGAAGCTGACGGATGCGGGCGCCACGGGCGTCATAGATATCCACGGTGACACGGGAGCTGGCAGGCAGATTCAGCTGCATGCGGGCAGCTCCGCCGGGCACATTACCCAGGATGTACAACTGGGGGCTGGTGATGAGGATGTCATCCACACCAGTG
>JAOZJV010000189.1 GCA_029935695.1 Candidatus Krumholzibacteriia bacterium
AAGCGGGCAACGCCCTGCTGGAGCGCACCGCGGCCGATGCAGTTCTGATCACCCGGGGTGAACATGGCATGGCGTTGTTTGAAAAAGACGGCAAGCAACACCACCTGCCCACCGAAGCGTCCCACGTGTATGATGTGACCGGTGCCGGTGATACCGTCATCGCGGTGTACACCACAGCTCTCGCTGCCGGGGCTGATTTTGCTACGGCTGCCTCTCTGGCCAACCATGCCGCTGGTGTTGCCGTGAGGGAATTGGGCACCGTGGCGGTGACGGCTGATCAATTGCGCGAGGCCCTCAGTGAAGCAGGCCAATCATGACCGCCACTTTTGAAACAGGCATTGTCTTGCAGCGTGATCAGTTGGCGGCCTGGGCGGAAAAAGTTCACGCCGCTGGCCGCACCATTGCCTTCACCAATGGCTGTTTCGACATCATCCACCGGGGTCATCTTGAAAGTTTGAAACAGGCAGCTGCCGCTGCCGATGAACTGGTGGTCGCTCTCAATTCCGACCCCTCGGTCACCGCCCTGAAGGGCCAGGGCCGACCCATCCTGCCTGAAAATGACCGGGCAACCCTAATTGCTGCCTTGCGGCCTGTTTCCGCGGTCACCATATTTGGGGAGCCTACACCGCTGGAGTGTATTCTCCAGATCCGGCCGGACGTACTCGTCAAGGGGTCCGAGTACAATGAAGAGGACATCGTGGGGGCCCGGGAAGTCAAATCCTGGGGTGGCCGCATCGTCCGCGTGCCGATGGTGGAAGGCTGGTCGACCTCCCAAATTATTGCAGCGATCCAGAAACTGAACTGATCGCTGCAGCCCGAGGCCTCACACCGAGGCACGAAGGAGCGATTATGAGCAGGATCAAGGTTATCATCCTGGGCGCGGCCGGCCGCGATTTCCACAACTTCAACTGTGTGTATCGTGGCAACGAGACTTACGAAGTCGTCGCTTTCACCGCCACCCAGATTCCTGACATTGACGGACGCAAGTATCCCGCCGAACTGGCCGGGGATCTGTATCCCAATGGCATTCCCATTGAGGACGAATCAAACCTCCTGGATTTGATCAGCAAATACGAGCCTGACATGTGCGTCATGAGCTACAGCGATCGCAGTTACGAGCAGGTCATGAGCCTGGGCAGCATCGTCAATGCCGCCGGTTGTGATTTCAACATGCTGGGCGAACGCCACACTCAGATTAAAAGCACCAAACCCGTCATCAGTGTGGGCGCCGTGCGCACCGGTTGCGGCAAGAGCCAGACCAGCCGCCGCATCTGTGAGATCCTGCGCGCTGCCGGTAAAAAAGTTGTGGCCATCCGCCACCCCATGCCTTACGGCGACCTGGTTGCCCAGCGCGTGCAGCGCTTCGCCACCTACGAAGACCTGGCCAAGCACAAGTGCACCATCGAAGAGATGGAAGAATACGAACCACATGTGATGGCCGGCGGAGTGATCTACGCCGGTGTTGACTACGAAGCCATCCTGCGTGAAGCCGAGAAGGAAGCTGATATCATTCTCTGGGATGGCGGCAACAACGATACGCCTTTCTACAAGAGCGATATGCACATCGTGGTTGCTGATCCCCTGCGTCCGGGCCACGAGAGTACTTACTTCCCCAGCGAGACCAATGTTCGTCTGGCTGATGTGGTCATTATTGGTAAGGAAGTTGAAGCGGAATTCGAGGATATCGAAATGGTCCGTGACAACATTCGCCATATCAATCCCAATGCTGTCATCGTCGATGCCGCCAGCCCTCTGACTCTTGAGGGTGGAGTCGATCTCAATGGCAAAAAGGTTCTGGTGGTGGAAGATGGTCCGACCCTGACCCATGGCCAGATGGCCTATGGTGCCGGTGTTGTGGCTGCCTTGCGCAACGGAGCCGAAGAGCTGGTGGACCCTCGTCCCTGGGCTGTGGGTAAACTGGCTGAGACTTTTGAGTTGTATCCTGAAGTTGGAACACTGCTTCCGGCCATGGGATACGGCGCAGAACAGGTGGCAGACCTTGAAAAGACCATCAACGCCACCGAGTGTGATGTTGTGGTTATTGGTACGCCCATCGACTTGAACCGGATCGTCAAGATTGAAAAACCCACCGTTCGGGTGAGTTATGAGCTTCAGGAAATTGGTTCGCCAAACCTGAATGAATTGTTGGCAAGGTTCACTGACTAGTCATATTGTTTGCTGTGTGCAAAAAGATGGTCGGTCGGTCATGGTGACCGGCCGGCCGACACTAATGTCAATTTCCGGGGAGGAAATGCGTGAATATCCACGAGTATCAGGCGAAGGAGATCTTCACCCGTTTTGGCCTGCCTGTGCCTGGCGGTACAGCGGTTAAGACCGTTGAAGACGCTGTGGCCAGCGCCAAAGAGTAGGGAATGCCCGTCATGGTCAAGTGCCAGGTGCTGACCGGTGGCCGGGGTAAAGCCGGCGGTATCAAGTTCTGCGAAACCATTGAAGATGTGAAAACCAATGCCGAGGCCATCCTGGGCATGGACATCAAGGGTCATACGGTCAAAACCCTGCTGATCACCCCTGCTGTGGACATCGACAGTGAGTTCTATGTAGGAATGCTCATCGACCGCAACACCAAGCGTGTTCTGTTGATGGCCAGCGCCGAAGGTGGCGTTGAAATCGAACAGGTGGCCAAGGATACTCCTGAGCTCATCTTCAAGTTCGCCATCGATCCCCGTTACGGTCTGCTTGATCACGAAGCCATGGACATGGGCATGCGTCTGGTTCCCGGCGACATCAAGAAGGCCCGCCAGTTGGCCGCCGCCATGCAGAAGCTGTACCTGGCTTTCATGGCTTCCGATTCCAGTCTGGCTGAAATCAACCCCTGGATCTTCACACCCGAAGGCAAGGGTCACGCCATTGACGCCAAGGTCAACCTGGATGACAACGCCATGTTCCGTCATCCCGATTACGAAGCCTTGCGCGACACCGCTGCTGAAGATGAAAGCGAACGCATGGCCCGCGAGGCCGGTTTGAGCTTCGTCAAGCTGAGCGGAAACGTTGGCTGCCTGGTCAACGGCGCCGGCCTGGCCATGGCCACCATGGATCTTGTGAAGTACTACGGCGGCCAGCCTGCCAACTTCCTGGACATCGGTGGCAGCTCCAACCCCGAAAAGGTTGTCGACGCCCTGAAAATCATTCTGTCCGACGAAGAAGTGAAGGTCATTCTCTTCAACATCTTCGGAGGCATCACCCGCTGTGACGACGTGGCCAAGGGAATTATCGAAGCCACCAAGCGCATGGAAATCAATGTGCCTATCGTCGTGCGGCTGACTGGAACCAACTCGGAAGAAGGCCTGGCTATCCTGGCTGATACCGACCTGGTTCCCGCTGCCACCATGGATGAAGCCGTCAAGAAGGCCATCGAACTGGGATAATTTCCGGTCTGGTCTTTAAGAAAGTTTTTTACGGCGCGAATGCGCCTTGAAGAGGAGATAGTTAAAATGGCGATTTTTGTCGACGACAATACCAAGGTTGTCGTGCAGGGAATCACCGGCCGAGATGGCGGTTTCCACTCCAGCCAAATGCTGGCTTACGGAACCAAACTTCTCGCGGGTGTTACTCCCGGCCGCGGCGGTCAGATGTTCGAGGATAAAGTTCCTGTCTATAACACAGTCAAAGAGGCCGTGGAAAACCATGGGGTCAACACCTCCGTGATCTTCGTGCCTCCTTTTGGTGCCGCCGGCGCCATCTATGAAGCTGCCGATGCTGGTTGCAAGCTTATCGTTTGCATCACCGAAGGCGTTCCCACCTGCGATATGGTCAAGGTCATGCCTTACCTGGAAGAACGTGGCGTTCGCTTGATCGGCCCCAACTGTCCTGGCCTGCTGGCCCCCGGCATTGCCAAACTTGGCATCCTGCCCACCAGCATCGTCAAGGAAGGCAACGTTGGCCTGGTTTCCCGTAGTGGAACCCTGACTTACGAAGTGGTTTACCAGCTTTCCGAAGCTGGCCTCGGCCAGACCACCTGCCTCGGAATTGGTGGCGATCCCGTCATCGGAACCACCTTTATGGATGCCATCATGGCTTTCAACGATGATCCCCTGACTGAAGCCTTTGTCATGATTGGCGAAATCGGTGGCGACGCTGAGGAGCAGGCTGCAGACTGGATCAAAAACAATTGCAACAAGCCCGTGGTCAGCTTCATCGCCGGCCAGACGGCGCCTCCCGGCAAGCGCATGGGCCACGCCGGAGCCATCGTCAGTGGCGGCACCGGTACTGCAGCCGAGAAGCGCAAGGCTCTCAATGCTGCTGGCATCCCTGTGGCTGACCGCCCCATGGATATCGTACCTTTGTTGCAGGAAATCTGGAAGAAGTAGCCGCAAGCTACTATATTCAGTGTGTTTGGATAAACGGGCTGGCTCGGTTGCGAAACCGGGCCGCCCGTTGCTTCGGAAAATTGGGTTCGTTATATTGGTTTGGAATGCGGATTAATCCGCAATGAAAAGGAAGAAAAGGGAAATGCAGCAGACATATTTTATGATCAAACCTGAGATCGTTGCCGCTGGAGACCAGAAAATCGGCGCCATCCTGGCCATTGTCAACGCCGCCGGGTTCCGTATCACCGGGTTGAACATGCGCCAAATGGACCGTGCACTGGTGGAAGATTTCTACGGTGAGCACAAAGAACGCCCTTTCTTCAGTGAATTGTGCGACTACATCTGCAGTGGTCCTGTGGTGGCTATCCGCATGGAACGCGATAATGCCGTGGCCGCTCTGCGTGAGCTCATTGGCGCCACTAATCCTGAGGAAGCAGCCATCGGCACCATCCGTGATCTGTTTGGTGCTTCTTTGAGCAACAACGCAGTGCATGCTTCGGCCAACACCGATGATGCTGCTCGTGAACTTGGCCTGATCTTCGGATAACCGAGGCCTACTTGACACAGGCCCTGGCGGCTATTAAGGTTTGGCGCTTGCATGAAACTGGATATCGACACATTGGAGTGGGGCCAGTCGGAAATGGAGATTTCCGGCGATCTGAGCCTTGAACTGGGAGAGGGCTGTCCTCAGTCAGTTCAGGTTGAGGGTGCCCTGGCCGTGGATAACCTCGAAAACAGGTTTCATCTCAAAGGAAATGTGAAGGCCACCTGCGAGACCCAATGCGGACGTTGTCTGGAGACCTTCACTTTCGCGTGGAAAGCTCCCGTGGAAATCATGATTCTGCGGAATATTGATCGCGGTGAGGATCAGGGTGATACCTTGGTATTGCACCAATCCCGCGGAGAGGTGGATCTGGCTGATGCCATCACAGAATGCGTATCGCTGGCCTACCCGCTGACGACTTTTTGCCGGGAAGATTGCAAGGGCTTATGTCCTACTTGCGGTATTGACCGGAACAAGCAATCTTGTGATTGCAAAGAAGAAGACATCGACCCTAGATGGGCTGCCTTGGACAACCTGTAAGTCCAGCACCGCCTTACTGAAAAGAGAGAAAGACCATGGCTGTACCAAAGAAAAAAACGTCTCAATCCCGCAAAGGTCTTCGTCGCGCCAATTGGCACCTGACCAAGCCGGATCCCAACAAATGTCCCCACTGCGCTGCTCCCCGCCTGCCTCATCGCGTTTGCCGCGAGTGTGGTTATTATGGCGAACGTGAAGTCATGGTAGTCGAGTCCTAGAACTCTGCTCACAGGCCCAATTTTTTGTTCAGATGGCATGGGGTGCTACCTGCGCCCAGGACGGCATGGAGGTCGGACAATGAGTGAAAATATGAAACCCATGATCGCTCTTGATGCAATGGGCGGAGATCACGGGCCTTCCGTGGTGGTACCCGGCGCTGTGGCAGCATTGTCTGCTGATTCTCCTTTTGGGATCACCTTGTATGGTGATGAAACTGCCCTTAAAGCGGAACTGGACAAACTCGACACCGATGGTTTGACCCTCGTTGTCGTGCATTGCACCCAGGATATAGACATGGGGGAATCGCCCGCTTCGGCCATCCGGAACAAGAAAGACAGCCCCATTGTACGGGCTATGATGGACCACAAACAGGGCCAGGTGCAGGCTGTGGTTTCGGCTGGCTCCACCGGGGCCATGGTTGCGGCCAGCCTCATTCTTCTGGGACGCCTGCCTGGCGTTGACCGTCCTGCCATCGGCACCCTGATTCCCACCATCAAAGGCGAATTGCTGCTTCTTGATGCCGGTGCCAACATCCAGTGCACGGTGGAGCATCTTATATCTTTTGCCCGCATGGGCGATGTTTTTGCCCAGCACATTCTCCAGGTTGAAACTCCCACTGTCGGACAACTCAATATTGGTGGCGAACCCAAAAAAGGCACCGATTTGAACGTGGCTCTTTACGAAGCCCTGGAAGCATCAGATCTAAATTTTGTAGGGAACGTTGAGGGCAACCAGTTCATGCTCGGTCCCTGTGATGTGGTAGTCACCGACGGCTTCACGGGCAACAACACCCTCAAGCTGGTGGAGGGCTTTGCTCGTTTCCTGTATGCCCTGGCCCAGCGCCCGGGACTCAGCGACGAGGAACGTTCGGCCATCAAGCCGGTGCTCGGGCTGCTGATGCGTGAATTCAGCTATGAAGTTTATGGTGGAGCCATGCTTTTGGGTGTTTCCGGCAATAGCATCATCGCTCACGGCCGCAGTTCTTCCCTGGCCATCACCAACGCCATCAATATGGCCTGGCGTGAAATCGAAATCGATTTGCCAGCCAAATTGGCAGCGGCCCATTCCGGTTAAGCCACTTTTGAACAAGGATTTGAGAATACCATGATTCAGGTTCCCATGCTCTTCCCCGGCCAGGGGTCGCAAGCCGTCGGTATGACTGCCGATTTAGTGGACCGTATTGGTCCTGCTTCGGCCTTTCTTTCCACCGTCAACGACGTGCTGGATACCAACCTTCTGCAGACCATGCACGATGGCCCGGGAGAGGTTCTCACCGAAACTCTCAACGCCCAACCGGCGATTCTTGCCCATTCAGTGGCCATCACGTTGGCTCTGCGCGAAATGGGAGTGGCAC
>JAOZJV010000742.1:0-1300 GCA_029935695.1 Candidatus Krumholzibacteriia bacterium
GTTCCCAAAACAAAAACAAGGAAAGCGCCGGTAATATTCAGCTGCTGTATCACCAGAACATAAATTTTGTTAATAGCCGGATCATCGTGGGTGTGGATGGCGAATCCGGAACCAACAAAGCCGACGCTTACAGTTTGCTGGTGGATTGGGACAGCGCCGAGAACAAGTACACCGGCTACACCAACACCGGCATGAGCAAATCGTTTGATATCCAGACCCAGGTGATTGCGCCTTACATGCAATGGGAGTTGCGTCCCAATGAAAGATTCAAGGTCAACCTGGGCGGCCGTTACGACCAGACGTCTTATGATGTGAAAGACAAACTGACCGACACGGACGAAGATTCGGAATTCTCCCGAGTCACACCCAAAGCCGGTGTGATTTATGATTTCTCACCCAAGGTGAACAGCTTCCTGTCCTACTCCCAGGGTTTTGTGGTGCCCACCAGCAGCCAGCTGCTGACTTCAAGCTGGTCCAACAAGGATCTGGATCCGGAAAAAGCCGACAACTACGAGCTGGGTGTTCGCAGCAAGTTCATGGACAACCGTTTGCGCTTCGACCTGGCTGTTTTCTACATGACGATTCAGGACAAGATCATCACCCAGGATGTGGGCATGTATTCCCGGCAGTACGTCAACGCCGGCGAGACATCCCAAAAGGGTGCCGAGTTGACGGGTGTGTACCAGGCCAACAGATGGCTCAGCTTTGCCGGTGCCTACACTTACGCCAACAACCGTTATGAAGAATATTCCACGGGCTCTGAGGACTACAGCGGCAATACGCCTCCCCGTTCGCCCGACCATCGTTTGAATCTGCGGGTGGCAACGACACCGGTGCAGCGTATGCGGGTGGAGCTGGAGATGGATATGGTTTCTTCCGAGTATTCGGATGACGCCAACCTGTACGAGTACTCTCGCCCCACTTTGCTGAACCTGCGTGCTTCCTACGATTGGTCCAACTGGTCGGCCTGGGGTCATCTGCTGAACCTGACGGACCAAAAATATGCATCCTATTCCAGCTACAGCAGCTCTGACGGTGTGAAATATTACTCTGGTGCCCCATTGACATTCTTTGTGGGCCTTTCCTATGCATGGAGTAAGTAAATGAATTCGATGGCGCGTGTTCAGGTAAAGATTCTGGTTCGGGTTATTCTGACCGGGGTTTTGATCAGTGGATTGCCGGCTGCCTCCTTGGCTGGTTACTCACAAGTGGAGCCTCTGTGGTTTACCCTGTCTCCGGCCGATGGTGCCAAGCCGGAAACAGGTGGGCATGGAAGCCAGGCAGGGGGTCGTCCTTCGGG
>JAOZJV010000742.1:1310-1966 GCA_029935695.1 Candidatus Krumholzibacteriia bacterium
CGGTCAGAAACAGCGGATTGCCATTGCTCGCGCCCTGCTGGCCGACCGTCCGGTGGACGCCCGCCGGGACGTTTCGAATCGGAGCACCGGCCCGTCCCGGTGCGTAAATATTACCTGAATGGTCCTCTGGCCAGTGCCGAGGGATTGGTTTTGCATTCCGATCTTACGGTCAGCGAGTTGTTTCTCAACTTTGAAGGCAGCGCAAGCGGGTCGGTCAAACTGAACATGGGCGACGGTCCTCATCACGGTGCCAACAATCTTTACGCCTTCGACAAACAGGTTGTGGGGGCAACGATGTTTGTGCGCAACGCCAAATGGGTAACCATCCATCACAGCTGCGGGTGGGGTCATAAATTGAAGTTCACTGAAGAACGGCAAACCTCCCAATCTCTGGCCGCCGTTCCGCTGGAGATTGTGGTGGATGACTTGTGGGATACAAGTTTCCATTCAACAGTGATGTCTGTCGATCAAATCAATCTGAAGGTTCTGACTTACGGCAAGCCCGCACCTCGGGCAAGGGTGACGATTGTATCGGAAAAAGGCTGGCAGAAAACCGTCATGACTGACGAGAACGGTGCAGCTTCATTCCAAATGGTGCGCGACTATTATCCTGAGAAATGGTCCAAATTTCATCGCACGGAAAAAGGCGAGATCAT
>JAOZJV010000190.1:0-1192 GCA_029935695.1 Candidatus Krumholzibacteriia bacterium
CGTGTGCGTCATCATCGATGAAGACAGCCAGGAAACCGTACCCCTGGAAGAATTTTTTGTGGCGCCCAGGCAAACTGTTTTGGATAATCGCCTTCTGGCAGGGCTGGTGCTTCCCCAGGGGCTATCGGGCTGGCGTTGCCAGAGTTATAAACTGACCCGCTCGGCCGAGGGCGTCGCCCTGGTGCAGGTGGCTGTGGCCCTGGAAGTGATTGAGGGTGTCATCAACCAGGCGCGCATTGCTCTTGGGGGAGTGGCCCCGGTTCCATTGCGCAGTCAGTTGGCCGAAAAACTTCTGGTGGGATTGAAGGTGGATGAGATCATTCCTGCGTTGGTGGAAGATGTGGCCCTGATTGCCTCAAGCGAGTGCGATCCCGCTGATGATGACCTTGCATCGGCGGAGTATCGAACCGATATGGTGAGAGTGATCACCCGCCGTCTGATCTGCCGGGTGCTTGCTGAAGAAGGCATGGAAGATTGTCAGGCTGTTGATCCCCTGGATGGGAATGAGGGTGGAGCGGCCTGACTGATTATAATTAGAGATTTTTATTCACCGGTATAGAATAATGTCGATAGATCTGGATTGGAGTCCGGAATAACAAACCCCACCTGGGGAAAATGGAGGAAAAGATGAAGATGCGTAAGACTAATCTCCTGCTGATTTTGGCGTCCGTGGCCGCTTTGGTTCTTTTGAGCGGTTGTGGTGGCGGCAAACAGGTCACCCGCGTGGATGTGGAAGAGCAGATCGACCTTTCCGGCGAGTGGAACGATATTGACAGCCAACATGTTTCCGCTGCATTGGAAACACAGATCACCAACAGCGCCTGGGTGGAAGATTTCCGCGCCGAAAATGGGAAAAAACCCTACCTCATCGTGGGCACGGTGCGCAACAAGACCCCTGAACACATTGCCGTCAAAACCTTCATCGCCGACCTGGAACGCTCCTTCATCAACGGTGGCCGCGTCAAGGTCGTTGCTTCGGCCGAAGAGCGGGATCAGATCCGCGGCGAACGGGCCGACCAGCAGGAATTTTCCAGCCAGGAAACCATGAAAAAGTGGGGCCGCGAAAAAGGTGCCGACTATATGTTCATGGGCGAGATCAACATGATCATGGACCAGGAAGGTGGCGACCAGGTCAAATATTATCAGGTTGATTGTTATCTGGTGGATCTGGAAGACAATACCAAGGTTTGGT